>JACCZV010000046.1 GCA_013695775.1 Chitinophagales bacterium
TTTAGATCCGCTAACTACCCACGACATCAATGTAGGAGGTTTTTTAAAGATGCTAATTGCGGCAAAGGAAAAAGGTGTGAAGAGATTTATTTATGCTTCTTCGTCCTCTGTCTACGGCGATCACCCAGTATTACCTAAAGTGGAAGACACAATCGGAAAGCCTCTTTCCCCTTATGCTGTTTCCAAATATTCTAATGAGCTCTATGCAGGAGTTTTTGCAAAAACGTACGGCATCGAAGTGATCGGCATGCGTTACTTTAACGTCTTTGGCCCGCGACAAAATGCGATGGGACCTTACGCTGCTGTCATTCCCTCCTTTGTTTATGATCTGAAGAAAAATATTTCACCCATAATTTATGGAGATGGTTCGCAGAGTCGTGATTTTACATTTATTGAGAATGTGATTCAGGCGAATATCAAAGCCATTTTTGCTGACAAGCCGGAAGCTATCAACCAGGTTTATAACATTGCCTGCGGCGAACAGCACACTGTGCTTGAGCTTTTGGAGCTTATCAGGAAAAAGTTATGCAGCGGTGTAAGGCCTCAATTTGAATTACCGAGAAAGGGCGATATCTCTCATTCATTGGCAGATATATCGAAAGCTGTAAATTTATTAAACTATCAGCCTGTTATTGATTTGGAAGAAGGGATGGAGATTATGATAAAAGGGTAGAACTTATTAACCCTGTGAGACACATTATTCGAAAGTTAAATGATAATAATCAGGTTGAAGTACAGCCAGCACGGAACACCTTTGCACTTTATTTTTGAAAAACTGTATTGAAGTGTAAAAAGGATGACAGTATTCAGAATGAATTGCGCCTGGTCGGAGGAAGTTCTGATTCCGGCATTTCAGGAGATAAAACTGAAGCAAGCCAAGGTGGTTCTGATTACTGGGTGGTAAAGCTTGATGGTTTAGGCAATATCAAATGGCAGAATACTATCGGCGGCTATTTTTATGATCATCTAAACTCCATTATTCAAATTACTGATGGAGGTTACTTGCTCGGAGGATATTCGGATTCTGGCATTTCAGTAGATAAAACTGAAGTGAGTGAGGGCATATACGACCATTGGGTGGTTAAGCTTTTTGCTGAAGACTTCACCGTTTTACCAGATATTGATAGTGATAACTACGGCGCTCTAGTTTCTCCAAACCCAATTTTAGATCTTGCTACTTTAAAATATGATTTGCCAAAGGGCGAAATCATTTCATTATATCTCACCGACCTTACCGGCAAAACCATCCACACTTTCTTTTCAGAAAACAGAAGTGAAGGAAAGCACAATGAAGAATTGATTCTTCAAGGAATTGCTGGCGGACCTAATTTTCTATGGCTTGCAACATCTCGTAACTTTAATGTAGTTAAAATTATCAAGCAGTGATGATTACAGATTGATCCCATAATTTACTGGTTCAATCCTCCAAGTCCAAAGACAGGCTACCAATTAAAATTCCTCAGTTTTAAAAGGCATAATTCTGGCAAAGAATATGCAAAGCTAATTGTACAGGCTTTCCATTTAAAATAAACTATTACCTTAAAGAGAGCAGTAATGCTCTCTATAAAATTCTGTCTTCAAAAGATCGAAAACTAATCCTAACTTTGCCCCCACTTTTTAAAAATCCACCAATGAAGTTGTTTCAGCGTTTAGTGCTGTTAGTTGTAGTGTCAGTGCAGATTTCATTCGGACAAACCACAGAAGAAACACCTCCCAACAATGCACCCTCCTCCAATGGCTACATGCAGCAGGCCATCACGGAAAATGTGGCTACAATGCAGCTGTTGGGCATCAACCCCATACAGGTTAAAGGCCAAAAAGGTAATACCACTGTTCCCGTCACAGTTCAGCCGGGTACTACCTTGCCTCTTCCCACTGGCACAACTACAGTAACTCCTCCTCCCGCACCCCAGTCCCCACCTCCCGTAGTTACACCACCAGATACTACTACGCCATATGTAGATACCACCCTGCTACCTGCGTCTGAATCTTTTGGTTACAGCTATTTCAGAAATAGATCGGTGGATATGTTCAACAGCTCAGTAGATGGCCAGGCAAGTGGAACATATGTTATTGGAGTTGGTGATCAGATCGGTATTAATGTGTGGGGGTATTCAAGCTTTAGCGGATCCTATACGGTTGATCAGACTGGTTCCATATTTCCAGAAGGCGTTGGAAAAGTATATGTTAAAGGTTTAACGCTTGATAAGGCAAAGGCATTGATAAAGAGTCGTTTTGGAACATATCTCGACATGCCGAATTCACAGATTGAAGTCACCATCATTTATTCACGCGTTATTGGAGTTAACATTGTTGGTGAGGTTTTCAATCCGGGAACCTATTCGATTCCCGCCCTTAATACTGCCTTTAACGCCCTCTTCGCATCCGGAGGGCCCACAGATTTGGGATCTCTTCGTAAAATCTATATAAAGCGTCAGGGACAAACAGTGACTACGCTCGATATCTATGCCTACCTGCTAAACCCAACCATCCAGGATGATTATTTCCTTCAAAGCAATGATTACATCTTCGTTCCACCTGTAGGAAAAGTAGTATCAATAACCGGGGAGGTTAAACGTCCATTCAGATATGAATTGATTGAAGGTGAAAATCTGAATACCCTCATCAACTATGCCGGCGGCCTTACTCCACAGGCCTATACTAAATCTGTGCAGGTGAAAAGATATGTAAGCAACAGGCTTGAGTTGTATGATGTAAATCTCGATAGTTTAACAAATTCCAACTTGAAATATGAACTGATGAATGGTGATGAGGTATTCATCAGCACAGTCCCTAGCGAGCTGTTTCAGTTTGTGAAAGTAAGTGGTGCGGTGATGCAGCCCGGAGAATTTAACTTCACCAGTGGGCTTCGTATTTCCGATATATTAGCAACATCTCACGGCTTGAGGGAAGATGCCTTGGCTGACCGGGCTTATGTAATTCGCAGAAACGAAGATCTGACCTCATCATATATTCCATTCAATCCAACAAATATCCTCAATGATCCCACCTCGGTGGACAATATGTTATTAAGCAATCTCGATGAGATTTATTTTTATGATAAGACAACCTTTATGGATTCAGTATCTGTATCTATCAATGGTGCAGTTCGATTACCCGGCCAATATACTTATGGTAGGGGGATGACTCTTAATGATCTGTTGTTTACTGCCGGCGGTATTAAAGCGGAAGCTGCGAATACCAAAATAGAGGTGTCCAGATACAGATCAGAGAATGGCAAATCTACACCCCAACCTAAAATTGTTGCCTCCTTTCCTATTGATTCTAATCTGATAATTGGAGGGGATGCTGAGTCCTTTAAATTAGAACCTTTCGATCTTGTGTTTGTAAGATCGTTGATAAATAGGGAATCCCAGGGCATGGTAACCGTGAATGGCGAGGTAATTTATCCTGGAGAATATTCATTAAATGATAAGGAAGAAAAAATAGTGGAAGTGCTGAACCGCGCCGGGGGCCTATCCCAATGGGCTAATGTCAATCAGGCAACTCTGGTAAGAGAAGAAAATGATCGCGGCATCATCTTCATGGATCTGGAAAAAGCTTTCAAGAATCCCGAAAGTGAATTTAATTTCATTCTGCGTGCAGGGGATATAATCAGCATTCCAACCACAAATGATATTGTCAGTGTTTCCGGAATGATAAACTTCCCATATGTAGATACCATGGGTTATTTAAACGCGCCTTATCATGAGGGCAAACGTGCAAAATTTTACGTTAAGAAGTATGGGCTTGGTTTTGCCAAAGACGCCAAGCGCACTCGCACCTATGTGATTCAACCTGGCGGGAAGCTGGAAGATCCTCGCAGATGGGCGTTCATTCGCATTTATCCGAAGGTTGAGAAGGGAGCTTATGTGGTTGTGCCTTACAGAACAGATTTGGATTTATTAGTAGCTGCAGTACCTGCCCAACCCGTGGATGTAAATGCAATTATTGAAAGTGCCCTCGTTAAGGTCACCGGGCTGCTCACATTGTATATTCTTGTTACGAGGATAAATTTTTAAAGAAACAGAGCCCTTAATGGCCCAGGATAATTATAAAATACAACGTGCTTACGCAGACGATGAGGAGATTCATATTGGTCCGCTGTGGACTAATATCAAGCAATCGTTTCGCTATATTTTCCGTAAATGGTACATCCTGTTAATATGGGTAGGGATTTTTGGGGGCTTGGGATTATTCTATGCCTGGTGGTATGGGTTAAAATACATCTCTACAGCCAGCTTTGCTATTCAGGGCCAAAGTGCTTCAAGTGGGTTGCTTAGCTCCTCATTGTCAATAGCAAATTCTCTCGGTCTGTCTGGCTCTATGGCAAAGGGTGGCGGAGGCTTCGATAATCGGTTCTTTGCCAGTTTAATAGAATCAAGAAAAGTTATTAAGGAATCGCTTTTGCACGAAGGGATAATGGATGGAAAAAAAGATGTGATGGCGAATCACTACATTGACCTATACCGTTGGCGTACCGGAGGCCTGCTTAGCAAAGGATGGAACAGTGACCCTAAACTGAAAGATTTCAAATTCCAGTCTAAGCCAATTGAAGAGTTAACCCGACTTGAAGATAGCGTTTTGAATGAGATATATCAAAGCATCGTCGATAATAACCTGAACATGGAGTATGACGAAACGAGCCCCTTTAATACAGCGACATTCGTTACGCGCAACCATGACTTTTCAATGAATATGATGAAGCAGATGGTTGATAAATCAGCCAATTATTTCATGGAGGATGTATATTATTTAAACAGGCAAAATCTCGGTGTTGCAGATCAGAGGGTTGACTCATTAGGGAGGGCTCTTAAAAGTCTGGATTATCGGGTCGCACAATTACAAGATGTCACGCATAACCTCGTCCGGCAAAAGGGCACGCTTAGCACCGTTGCTGCAGCACGAGACCGCGAACTATTAAATCAGCAATATTCTGCAGCCGTGAATAACGTTGAGCTTGCAAAAGTTACCCTGTTAACTACGGCGCCCATTCTCCAGATAATTGATGATCCCCGATATTCCACCCAGGCATCATCTGTATCTAAGCCCAGTGCGTTTATCGTAGGAGCGATAATTGGTATTTTCCTCGGATCCATCTTTGTCCTGATATCAAGAACGGTAAAAGAATCTAACCGGAAAATGCAGGAAAGGCAAAGGTTGATGCAACAGAGTGAGGAAGGCACTGCGGCAGCCTGATATACCATCGTGTGGAATTTTTCTCTCTTCATAAAAAAAAATCGCCAGGCCATTTTATTCCGCTCACGACGGATATCCACTCTCATCTTATCCCCGGTATTGATGATGGAGCTCAGACAGAAGAAGAGTCGCTCCATTTAATAGAGGGCTTATATAATTTAGGCTATAGAAAATTAATTACCACCCCACATATTTATCACAGCCGATTTAATAATAGCCCGGAAATAATAAAAGAGGGTGTGCAGAAATTGCAAGCAACTTGTGATTCCCGAGGCTTTAATATCACACTGCAGGCGGCCGCAGAATATTTTTTCGATAATTATTTTTTTGAATACATAGAAAATAGAAGCCTTCTAACCTTTGGAAAGCACTATGTGCTTTTCGAATTGCCAATGAATATTCTTCCTGCCATAATTGATGAAATAGCAGACAATCTTCGGAACCATGGCTACACGCCGGTCCTGGCGCATCCCGAGCGTTATACTTATCTTCATGATAAGAAAATGGCTGCTTATAAAAAACTAAAAGATCAGGGGATACTTCTCCAATTAAACATTATGTCTCTCACAGGCTATTATAATGCTGCTGTGAAACACGCTGCACAGAATCTGGTAAAATATGGAATGATAGATTTTGCCGGGTCGGATATTCATAGGCAAAAACACATCGCTGTACTCCGGTTTGCACAACAAGATCAGTCTTATAAGGACTTGCTTGCATCCGGCCAATTGCTGAATAATCTGATTTAACAGTAAGATTTAAATAGTCTGGTCATATTCCTTGGTCTGCTTTAAACATATATTTCAGATAATTATGGTAAAGAATGCTCTACTTATAGGCGTCTATTTCATCTCCTTGTATATTCATCTGCAATCACGTAGGTTTGCGCTCCAATTTTTAAAACAACATTTGAATGAAAGACTTTGACATACAAGAAATAATTGCGATTGCTGTGGAGGCCGGCAAAGAAATCATGGCG
>JACCZV010000058.1 GCA_013695775.1 Chitinophagales bacterium
TTGTAAGAAAATCAAGCGCTAAAATTTCACCTTTTACACCCAATTCATTATGTTTACTCATTCAAGAAGGAATCGTAACTAAAAATAAAGAAAATATGATGGACAATTTAATTGCCAATTTCACTAAGCAGATGGCAAAAGCCATAGAGATCGGAAGGATGATGAAACTCTCACCCAGGCACCGTGAAATCAGAAATGTAGTTGTGGCAGGGTTGGGCGGTTCCGGAATAGGCGGCAACCTTGTCGCTGAGCTGATCTCCAAAAAATTGAGATTGCCCTTTATAGTGTGCAAAGATTATTTCTTGCCTCATTTCGTCGATGAGCACACCTTGCTCATCGCTTCTTCATATTCAGGAAACACCGAAGAAACACTCCATGCAATGGAAGAAGGTATAAAGAGAAATTCGAAAATCGTCTGTGTTTCCTCAGGCGGCTCCATGATTGCCATAGCGAAGAAGGCGGGCTTAGATTATATAATCATTCCTTCCGGCATGCCACCCCGAGCCTGCCTCGCCTATTCATTCATTCAGCAACTATTCATTCTCTCTTATTATAATCTTATAGACGAAGGATTTGTGGTTGGTATTGAAGAAGCGATAGCCCATCTTGATACAGAGGAGAAACGGATCGTGAAGCAAGCACAATCCATTGCCCGAAGAATTCACAAAAAAATGATTGTGATCTATAGTGCAGCAAACGTTGAAGCTGTGGCTATTCGGTGGAGGCAACAATTGAATGAGAATTCGAAAGTGCTGTGCTGGCACCATGTGATTCCTGAAATGAATCATAATGAGCTCGTAGGATGGAGGTCCTCCGGTAAATTCGCAGTAATAATCTTAAGAAACGATACAGATTATTCCCGCATTCAGCAGCGTATGAACATAGCGAAAAATATCATCTCACAATACACTCCTCATATTATTGAAGTGTACAGTAAAGGAGAGAGCTTTTTAGAGAAATCATTATACCTCATTCACCTTGGCGATTGGGTTTCTTACTATCTGGCAGAGAGGAAAAAAGTAGACCCGGTGGAAGTGAATGTGATCGAGTACCTAAAAGCGGAGTTGGCGAATTAGTATTATAGAATATACGTTATAGGATACTGTAAGGAATTTTGTTTTTCAAAAGAATAGAACTCATTTTAATACGAAACAATTTTGTTGTAACCTGAAGATGGAGAAAACCGAAACAATTACAAAGATTCAGGTGATCAAGCCGGAAACGCAGAAAATTATTTTCGAAGATCTTGGTCTCGTTGATTATAAATCTGCTTGGGATTACCAGGAAACGTTGTTTGCAAAAATCATAGAAAGAAAGATCAGACAACGCCATCATCCTGACACGGAGTTTGCGCCCGAACATCACCTGCTTTATTGCGAGCATCCACATGTTTACACGCTTGGCAAGAGCGGCACAATGAACCATCTGCTTATCAATCAGGAGCTGCTCAACGAAAAAAAAATATCCTTCTTTAAGATCAACAGGGGAGGAGATATCACCTATCATGGTCCCGGTCAGATAATAGGATACCCAATCCTCGATCTTGATCATTTTTTTACTGACATAGGAAAATACCTGCGGCTCTTAGAAGAGTCAGTCATTCTTACTTTAGAGGAATATGGCATACCCGCGGGCCTTTCAAAAGGCGAAACCGGTGTTTGGCTCGAACCCGAAAGCGCTTCAAGGTCAAGAAAGATCTGTGCTATTGGTGTTCGGTGCAGCCGCTGGGTAACAATGCATGGCTTTGCCTTTAACGTGAATACTGATCTTAGTTATTTCAATTTTATAATCCCATGCGGCATTTCTAATAAAAGTGTTACATCAATGCAAAAAGAGCTGGGACGTGAGATAGAAATAGAAGCGGTAAAGGAGAAATTAAAAGCACATTTCGCAAATTTGTTCAATGCAGACCTGATTTAACCCACAGCAGATTGGCATTTAATTTATTCTTATTGAAGAAAGGAGGATAAAGCCATGATAAAAGATATTATAATAGAGCGGGTGGAGGACGTGGCGGTGGCGATTATTCCTGAGATCGATGACTTAGGTGAAGAGGAATGGATCGTCTATTTGCTGAATATGAAAGAAAAACAGATTGATGGCGTACTGATCAGTTAAAAAGGCTACGGAAATCTCGAAGGAAAAGATGTGAAGACAAGCACGCTGCGCCAGTTCTTTGAAAAGATTGATCCACATGATTTCGTAAAGCTGGAATGGATTGACAAAAGATTGTTTGGAATCAACAATGAGTTCTGGGTGAGCTTCTGGTACCAGGGAACACTATTTGACAAGCGTTATGTATTTGTTACAGAAAGCATCGTGGAGCATAACTTCACAAAGGTGCCAATGATTGGCAAAAGAGGGGTGATGATAAAGTGATCAGAGGGCTGTTTTTAAAGCAGGCAATGAATCTCCATTCTTCTCAGACTTCCAAAGGCATACCTCTACAATTCTTCCTGCCTAATCCTCTTTTATCGTTTTCTTAATAATATCAACACACTGCATCAACTGTTCCTCATTGATCACAAGAGGAGGCGCAAACCTTATTTTATCTCCATGAGTAGGTTTTGCCAGCAAGCCATTTTCTTTTAATGCA
Organism: Chitinophagales bacterium; assembly: GCA_013695775.1. GTDB lineage: Bacteria > Bacteroidota > Bacteroidia > Chitinophagales > UBA10324 > JACCZZ01. The sequence goes on from JACCZV010000058.1 coordinate 2,597, forward strand.
AGGCAGAGCTGCCAGGCATCTTTGCCATTCTTCGATTTTACGACTATTGCATTGAGCAATCCCTTCCCACGAACATGAGTGATCCGGTCTGTATTAATTGTCCGCAGTTCCTCACGCAAAATATTCCCCTGGTAAAAAGCATTTTCAGCTAGTTTCTCATCTTTCAAAACTGCCAGAGCCGACATCGCTACTCTGCATGCCAAGGGGTTCCCGCCGTAGGTAGATCCGTGTTCCCCGGCCTTAATAGTAAGCATGATCTCATCATCAGCAAGCACTGCTGAAACAGGAAGTGTACCACC
>JACCZV010000070.1 GCA_013695775.1 Chitinophagales bacterium
GGTGAATACCATTGCTGAATAATTTACTTTTACACTCTGAAAAACTTATAACCAATGAAACCTATATTTGCTTTTCTCGGATTGCTTCTGATTATTGTATCCCAACCAATCCATAAAATAAAAGCACAATCTCCCGGAAATCCACAAGCTATTCAACTCACAGGGCCTCTGGGATTTATTGAGAATAAGGGCCAGTTTTATGATGAAAATAAAAATCCGCGCCCGGATCTGCTTTATTTGTTTCACCGCGATGGCATAAAGGTTCAATTAACTAAGAACCGCCTAAGCTTTGAGCTTTATACTTTAAAGGAGGATAAAAATGGTTTTGATGAGTCACGGGGTCCTTCTTATTTGGACAAGCGTGATGCGGAAGATCGCCTATCTAGTGGCTTTCAATATGTAAGCAGCCGCCTCGATGTTGAATTTATTAGCGCCAATCCCTCCCCCGAGATAGTAGCAGAAGAGATGATGCCCGACTATCTGAACTATTATCTTGCTCATACACCACCAGAGGGTATTACATATGTTAAGCAATATAATAAAATCACTTATAAAAATCTATATGATAACATTGATCTGGTATTGATTGCTACTCCAGATCAAAACCCAAATAACTCTTTAGCTTATGATTTTATAGTGCACCCCGGCGGCAAGATAGATGATATTAAATATCGCTATCATGGAAGCAACGGTCAGATGCTTTCTGACAAGGGTATTTTGGAAACATCAACACAGGAAGGTAAAATTGTTGAAATGATACCCGAGTCTTATCTTCAAAATGCGCTTGGGGGCAAACTTGAACCTGTGAATGTTTCTTTTAAATTGAAAGACAATGTAATCAGTTTTAACACAGAAGCATACGACCAAAAGCAATCATTGGTAATTGATCCCTTCCTTGTATGGGCTACTTATTGCGGTGGCGACTCAAGCGAAGAGGGTCGTGGTCTTACGACGGACAGTTTAGGAAATGTGGCAATAATAGGTCGTGGCAATAGTTCCGAAAACGTTGCAACCGCTGGTGCCTATCAGACTTCACTTGCAGGTGATGTGGATGTCATTGTTGTAAAATATGATTCCGCCGGTGGGAAGATCTGGGGAACGTATTATGGTGGTACCAAGGGTGACCATGGCCGCGGCTTAATAGCTGATCATTTGAATAATTTTTACCTCGGCTGCCATACAGATAGCCCTGACGGCTGCACCACACCCGGTGCTTATCAGGAGAATTTTGCAGGTGGAATAGGCGATGATGGCTTACTCGCCTATTTTAGCAGCGATGGACTTAGGATCTGGGCAACTTATTATGGAGGCCCCGACGATGAAACCATCCGTCGTCTTACCTTAAATCATGCGGGGGACGTATTGATGGTAGGGTACACTTTCAGTACAACAGGTATTTCAACTCCTGGAGTCTACCAACCGGTATACGCAGGTGATGCAGACCTATGCCTAAGCAAGTGGACGCCCGATGAGACAGGGGGCGCTCTTATATGGGGAACTTACCTTGGAGGCGTAGGGGAAGATCATGGAAGAAGTGTAGACGTTGATAAAGATGATAACATTTATGTCAATGGCAGCACATCAAGTCCCGGCATTGCTGTTGGGGATGTTTCCAGGCCAACTTACACAGATAAACAGGATTATTTGCTTGGGAAGTTTACCACTGATGGCCAGATAGAATGGGTAAGTTATTGGGGCGGAAATATTGAAGATCGGGGGCGGGGTGTGTATGTTGACTCATCAAGCACACATGTGTATTTCATCGGCTATTCTGCTAGCGCCACCGGGGTTTCTACTCCGGGTGCTTATCAGGAAAACTGGGTGGAAACTTATGACAACGCCGGCGAACCTACCCATGATATGGTATTAATGAAGTGGACCTTAGGGGGACAGATTATTTGGTCAAGCTATCTTGGTGGACAGGGAGATGACCGGGGTCGCTCCATTACTATTATCGGAGATAATGAAATTTATGTATCAGGATCAACAGAGAGCTTTGATACTATATCAACACCGGACGCATTTCAGCCCGTTTGGGGAGGCAAAGGAGATATGTTTCTCCAAATATGGGACTCAAACGGAAATAGGGTTTATGGAACATATTTCGGAAGTACGGAAGATGAGGACAATCTTGCGCTGGCAGTAGATGACGCCCACAACAACATCTATCTTGTCGGAACTTCGAGAAGCACTGATCTTGGAACTCCCGGAACAGCCCAACCTTTCTTTGGAGGTTTCGATGATGCCTTCTTGGTGAAGATACAGGTTCACGGTCCAGCTTTACCTCCTGTAGCAGGGTTTAATTATACCAACGACCCATGTATCACAGGTCAGGTTCAGTTTACTAATAATAGCATCTTTTCAGATAGTTATTCGTGGAATTTTGGAGATGGTGATACCAGTAATTTGGCTTCTCCATTACATACCTATAGTGCCGTGGGTGATTACACTGTTACTCTTATAGCAAGCAGTGATTCCACTGGTACATCTGATACCATAAGCATGGTAATTACAGTAATGGATACAGAAGCTATAGCAATTATTACTCCTGCGGGACCACTTACTTTTTGTGAAGGAGGATCCGTTGTATTAAACGCAAATACAGGTGTAGGTTACACCTATAAATGGAAAAACGGGTCTTTCGTTATTCCAGGGGCTACTAATTCCAGTTATACGGCTACTTTCTCAGGAAATTATAAGGTCGAAATAACTTTTGCTCCCGGATGCGCGGTCTCTTCAGAAAAAGCAGAGGTTACCGTGTTGCCAAATCCTATAATAAATTTTGGAGCCGATACCACTATTTGCGACACTGCAATTTTAACGCTTGATGCGGGTAGTGGATATACCTCATATTCATGGTCTACACTAGAGACGACCCAGACCATTAATGTGTCGTCAGCCAATGATTATTGGGTTCAGGTGCAGGATGTGAATGGCTGTTCAGGAGGAGACTCCATTCATGTTGAAGTTACCACATGCAGCGGAATAGCAGGTATCTCTAATGGGGGCTCAATCAATCTTTACCCAAATCCGACCGACGGTAATTTTGTGCTCTCACTCTTAAATCCAAAAGCCGAAAGGCTGAGAGTGCAGTTAGAAAATGTTCTTGGTCAGATGGTAATGGATGTATATGACCTGGAAGGAGTAAGTGAATTCACTGGCGAGATCAATGCTACTTCCTTACCAGCAGGCGTATATAATGTAAAGGTTTTATTGGGTAGTGAAACCATCACCACTAAATTAGTGATCACGAAATAATAATAATCCGTTGTCCAGGATTTTTTAAGAAGATTCTGGACAACGTTTTTATTGACGTATCATCGTCTTCATACGGTTTTAGGACGAATCCGCCGGCAAAGTTAGTTCATCAACTTTGTCACCTTCCCGGTAACAATCAGATTGAGAATTTGCTCGGCATTAAATATTTCATATTTTTTAATTGACTTAACTTCCGCTGAAGTATATCCTCTTCTTTTCATGGCGGCTAACAATTCTAAATCGATTTTTAAATCAAATAACTTTTCCGCGGTTATATTGAAGTTCCCTTCGAGCTTATTTGGGCGAGTGTTTAAACTTTGTGGTTTTATTTCTATAACCCTTTTAAGGAGATCAATCATATAATAGATTGCATCTTCTATACCAGAGATCCTGATGATATCTCTTGTTCCACGTTTGAGCATATCAACCTTTAATGGTTGGTGGAAACTCCAAACTTGCTTTCTTACCTCTTTATTAAATGTAAATGGAGAAATTGAATAGTTAACCAGTGGGTTTGGTTTGTCCATCGCATCATCATGTCGAATAAGTTGCGTGTAGAAATAAAACCCATTCATAACGTTCATTATGGTTCGGTATCGTCTTAAATCATGTTTTTCATTATGATTCAGCACTTCAATTATCTCCTCCATGATGAAGTAGTAATTGTAGATATTCTGAAGTGAGCCAAACAGACTTATAAAGTCGAGCACCTCCCAATCCTTGCTAAGCTTCAGATAAAAGTGCTTTGTTGTTTCCCGCAATTTTTTCTTTATACCCATTAGATTATTAAAGGGATGAATATGATATTTAATAATTTCAAAAGAAGATTCCCCAATCGGCAAGATAGTGAATACAGCAACACTTTCCAGAACTTATGTTTAAATAAATTAAAGCTCATCGAAGCTGTGTAAGAAATAGGAATGACTTCTCACAACCTTGTTGTACCACATGATTATTTTTGCCGTTTAAAGATATGCTGATCAGAAAATTTATTATTTATATCATTTTAGCCTTGCTTGTTGCTGGTTGCGCAAGTCAGGTAGCACCTACCGGGGGCGATAAAGATGTAATGGCTCCGGAAGTAATTCGCAGCAATCCTGAAAATCTCACCATCCATTTCGATGCAAACAAAATTAATCTTGCCTTCAATGAATATATACAGCAGGGGGATTTTGCATCGGAGATATTCTTTTCCCCAACGCCGGAGCAAAAGCCGGAGTACCGTATTCATGGAAAAACATTATCCATTACGCTCAATGGTGATCTGAAGCCTCAGACAACGTACACAGTTAATTTTGGCAGCGCCATTAAAGACATAACGGAAGGAAATGTGATGCTTAGCTATCAATATGTTTTCTCTACCGGCGACTATATTGATTCCTTAAGACTTGATGGTATAGTGAAAGGTGCTTCAGATGGATTGCCACAAGAAAACATTCTTGTGATGCTATATACTGATCTCACCGATTCAATAATTGTAAAAGATCGTCCGGCTTATTATACTCGTTCACGCGAAGATGGAACCTTTAGAATCAGTCATTTAAAAAAAGGAGAATACAAGCTCGTTGCCCTAAACGATCTGGATGCCAACCTAATGTACAGTCAGGTTGGTGAAGGCATTGCATTTGCCGATTCCAGCATAAAGGTTGAAGATACCTCCGGCTTTTATTCCCTCCAACTTTTTAAATCTTTTGCACCTAATCAGAAAGTAATAAATACCTCTTCAATGCAGCCTGGAAAAGTTACCATTGCTTTTGCGAGGCCATTCAAAAATCTCCATATCACCTTTCCCTCCGATAGCGACAAACGAGCGGTAGTGGAATATAATGCAGGCAGCGACACCGCTTATTTATGGATAAATGATTTAATTTCTGACAGCATCTTTCTTGCTATTAAGGATAAGGATTTCTCTGATACATTGGGTGTAAGGATGAAAAAGGTGAACGAAAAAGAAAAAATTTCTGCTCCGAAATTTGGCCTGGCAGCAGCTCCAAAAAAGGGACGCTCCAGCCTTTCAAAGGAGCCGGACAAACCTTTAGAATTCGAGTTCTCTACTCCTGTGATATCGATAAATGAACAGAAATCGCTTTTTCTGTTAAGCGATTCTGCGACTCAACCCTCTTTCGTAAAAGCAGCTCTTATCTCTGATAGTATTACCAAAAAAAGCAAAGTGAGCGTGTCGTTTCCATTTCAGGAAAAGATGGGCTACAAGCTCGTAATTCCTGACTCATCCTTTATAGATGTATATGGAAGATATAACGACAGCACATCATTGAAATTTATAACGTTTGAGAACGCTGAAACAGGCAACCTCTCACTAAATATCATTGCTGATTCGGTGAACCATTATTTCTATGAATTTCGATCATCAATTGGTGAATTAATATATAAGTCTACTTTAACAGCAGGGCTGAATGCATTAAGTTTTTCTTCGCTGAGACCGGGCAATTACTCACTTAGAGTGATTGATGACCAAAACGGGAATTCTCAATGGGACACCGGTGACTACTGGAGGCATTTACAACCGGAAAAAATTTACAGTTATGCCGATGAGATTACTCTGCGGGCAAACTGGGACCTTGAGGTAGAAATGAAAATAGGTCTGACTAAAAAATCTGTGAGCAAAGAGAATTGAATACCAGTGACTTTAAGATTAAGTTTTTTATTCAAACAGTGTTCAATTTAAATTTAAACTATAATCATTTAGATGCAAGGGCTTCAGATTGAAAAACCGTTCTCATCTGATTTTTATAGTCGGTTATTACCACCTTATCTGTAAGTGAAGGGATGAAAGGGACCTGTTTTGTATTTTCCGAAAGAAACCCGGAGCCTATGTTTATCTCAAATCTCATCTTACGTCCATCCTTAAAATAAACATCCGCATATTTATCACGCTCAGTGTAAGGCACCTTGCTGTTTATAGTATTTAACAGAAATGCAAACATCTTATCATTGTTGTTAGTACCCAAAATTACAGGAGTCTGGTTTTTACCGACAGTAATAACCGCCAGGGCCTTCGCATCCTTATCAGAAAAGAAACCACTCTCCCGGCTGGGCAGATAGGTAAATCCGCCTTTACCATCGCCGAGCATCACCTCACCAATAAAAGCATCATCACGCTCTGTCTCTGATTCTTTATTATAGAAATTGCCGTGATAGAGCAAATCGAGGTTGCCATCTGAGTTTACATCATAAGCCACCATGCCATATATGCTGGATACCTGAGCTCGTAAGGGTAAAGGTTGAATACTGAATTTTCCTTCTCCCTCATTCTCGATGTAAGAGCTCGCAAGAGTTTTTGCTGTTAGGTGAAACGCCTTGTCTATTCCTTTTGGTCCATAGATCTCCTGAGTAGTAGAGAGTGCGAAGCCGGAATAGGTTTTAAACTCCTTTGCCAGCATTGGCATCTGCTCGGCACTGTATTGTAAATTTTTAACCGGATAGCTCTGTCCGTGGTTGTAGAAAGACATCACGATGTCCTTGGTTCCATTGTTATCAAAATCATGAAAATAAAGATCAATGGGTTCTTTCTCTGAAGGTTTATAATAGCGCGTATTAAGCCCCTCATTTCCCAGAACATAATCTACATCCCCATCATTATCGAAATCGCCGCTTACAACACTGTTCCACCACCCCGTTGTATTCTGCAAACCTATCTCACTGGTGATATTTTGCATTTTGCCATTGCTATTTTTCAAAAACGTAACCGGCATCCACTCTCCCGCAAGTATCAGATCGAGGTTATTGTCATTGTTAAAATCCGTCCACATGGCTGCACAAACCAATCCTCCCTTTTCCAGCTCAGGTGCAACAGCGGCAGTTACATCTGTAAATTTTCCCTTTTCATTATTTAGAATTGTACTCTTTGCGGGCGTCGGATATCGCTGTGGAGTAATCCTACCGCCAACAAAAAGATCAAGATCGCCGTCATTATCATAATCTCCGGCAATAACACATGACCCACTTCCATATAAGTCAGGCAAGGCGGTCTCATCAGCAGTAAATGTGCCTTTCCCGTTATTTACATAAAAATGATCCCTGTAGTTTTTATCGTTGGGACCAAATTCATTTCCTCCTGTAGCCACGTATAGATCCAAGTCCTTATCTCCATCGGCATCAAAAAATATAGATCCTAAGGCGTCAGCCGCTTTATCCCACGGCTGATCAGGTGCGGCAGCGAATGTGCCGGCAGCAGTTTGAAAATAAAGCACACCTGACTGGCGGGAGGCACCGCCTACGAAGAAATCATCAAGTCCATCACCATTCACATCACCTACTGCCAAGCCGGGTCCGAAATAGCTGTTCTTTTCAGGTATAAGGAGTTCACGCTTAAAATCATCATAATGATCTTCCTCATGCTTAAAGTCAATCTTTAATTTATCAGTGACATTGGTAAAGAGGAAGTTAGGCTGTGGGGATGCGGCAGGTTTTTCATTGGCCGCGGAGTAATCCAACGTTATAATATCATTGACAGCCACACCAGATAGTGTTTGAGTATTTCCGTCGAGCCATGTAACCGTTACCTTATCTACAATAGCTGCGTCACCCAGGCCGAAGTGCATAATGTCTTCCGAGGTAGACTGATAGCCTCGTACAATATGATTGGTTTGAAACTGCATGCCATTGGATGAATAGATTCGTACCTCTGCCCCTATCCCTTTTTTATTTTTTTCGCTGCCATTAAACTTAAATTCAATAAAATTATTTTTAAGCATCTGCGACACATTGTTACGGTACATCAACGGACTCTGTTCGGTATTACTGGTGATGATATCTATATCTCCATCGCGGTCAAAATCACCAAATGCTGCTCCATGTGAAATGGTAGGTTGAAAAAATCCCCACTCATTGGTCATACGGGAGAAAGTAAGGTCACCATTATTTTTAAAAACCACATTTGGGTCTTTGAGCTTCTTTTTGTTGATGATACCGGCAATCTTGTTGAACATTACCGTGTCGCCCCGGCGGGTGGCATCCTTTAATCCCTGCACCAGCTCACGCTCATCTATATTGAAGGTTTTGTAATAGCCATTAGAGACAAAAATATCCTGGTAACCGTCATTATCAAGGTCGACCAACAACGGCGACCATGACCATTCAGTGGCATCTACACCCGCAAGGCACCCTATCTCGGAAAAGGTGCCATTTCCATTGTTTAGCTGCAGCATGTTGCGCACATACTGATAATGGTAGCCGCTACTAACCATATTATTAAATTCGGCACGCCGCTGCGACAGCATGAAGGATCGGCGCACATAGGAATGGTCGAACTTCATGTCTACAACAAAGAGATCGGGATAGCCATCGTTATTGATGTCTCCGACATCTGCACCCATACCAAAAAGTGAGGTCTTTTTTAAAACATCGCGTGCTGACTCTTTAAAAGTGCCGTTCTTCTGATTTATAAAATAATAGTCATGCATACCGAAATCATTGGCTACATAGAGATCTGGCCATGTATCACCATTCAGGTCGGCCGCGGTGCAGCTTAATCCATAGCCATGAGTGTTGATTCCGGCCTGGGCAGATACATCTGTAAACTTTGTACCATCGTTGCGATATAGCTTATCACTTTGGTTGGTGTGGTTCTCTACCTTTTCAAGATTGTTAAGTCGCATCTTCTCAATCCAATCTGTAGGATGATTGGCAAGAAATAGATCAAGATCGCCATCCTTGTCATAGTCGAAAAAATTAGCCATAATGGTATAGCTATCGGGTGCATCTATACCATAGTCTTTAGCCTTTTCTGTGAATGTATTGTTGCCATTGTTAACATAGAGAAAGTTGCTCAAGGAGTCTTTAAAGCGCGATCGGCAAACATAGATGTCGTCAAATCCATCATTATTAATGTCAACAACGGAAACACCGGTTGACCAGCCTTTATTTTTGGTACGAATACCGGCCGCTTCTGTGATGTCTTTAAAATGCATATTCCCTTCATTAATGAACAAACGGTCGGGTACAATATTTCCCGTAAAATAAAGATCGGGCAATGAGTCACCATTCAAATTAAGCACTGCAACACCTGCTCCATTGTAAAAATAATTGTAGATGTTGTTGTCATTGCGCATCCTAAAACCTACATTATTTGAAAAATTCAATCCTGTGGATGCATTTGATAGCATATCGAAAAGTTTTCCGCTGGGCTGGTCTATGACATCGAATTTCGTGCTGTCATAGGAGGGGAAATCAACTACTGTGAGATCGGCCTTTTTATATCCGCTATTGCAGGATGTAACCATAGCAGCAATCAGCATTAATGCTGATGCGGCGTATATGCTTTGTATAATTCCTCTATTGTTCATTTTTATACTTTCTTTTAAACCGTTCGCTATTATTTATTTGCTTGCTATGGCCTGGCCCTGAAAGGCAGTGCGCTCTTGACCCAGGTAATCAGAAACAATTACCTTTTCTACTAGGGAGGGAATGAAGGCAACAGTTTTAGAACTCTGCGACAAATACCCTGATCCGATGTTATTCTCATGCTTTTCTTTGCGGCCATCTTTATAATAGATTTCAGCATAGCGATCTTTTTCGGTGAGGGCAATCTTGGTCTGAATATTATTTATGAAGCTGTAGGCAAACATTTTATTATTGTTATTGGTGCCGAGCAACACAGGTGCTTCATTTTTGCCAAGATAAATTATGGCCAATGCTTTCGCATCAAGATTAGAGAAGAAGCCGGATTCCTGCACCTTAAGAGGTTTAAAGTTTCCTGTGCCATCTCCGATTAGCGTTAAACCGATGCTTGCATCCTGTTTTTCTGATTCTGATTCCGGACTAAAGAAATTTCCGTGAGCGACAATGTCAAGGTTGCCATCGTTATTAACATCAAAAGAAAGCATTCCATAGAGACATGAGAATTGAGCTTCTATAGGCAATGATCTTATCTGAAAGGTGCCATCTCCCATATTTTCAATGTAGGAAGACACAAGGCTTGTGGCTGTGTAATGGCTCGCCTGTGCAAGGGCTTCTTTTCCAAATACCTCTTCGGTTGTGGCCAGAGCAAAAGACTTGTAAAGCTTAAACTTCTCCCCAATCATCGGAATTTGCTCTGTCATAGTCATTCGCGTCTTTACCGGGTATGATTTGCCATAGTTATATACGGAAAGCACAATGTCATTCGTACCATTTTTATCAAAATCTGATGAATAAAGATCTATGGGTTGCTCTTTTGTTGGTTGATAATATCGTGAGTTTAGTCCCTCGTTTCCTGCTACATAATCTAAATCGCCATCTCTGTCAAAATCTCCTGATATAATACTATTCCACCAACCAGTCATATCAGCAAGGCCGGCTTCCCTGGTAACATCTTTGAAGTTGCCACCTTCATTCTTGTATACTGTTACAGGCATCCATTCTCCCAAAACAAGCAGGTCAAGACGGTTGTCACTATTATAATCAGTCCACAGAGCACCGCAAACCAAGCCGCCTTTATCTAATTGAGGAGCGATCTGTTTGGTAACATCTGTAAAGATTCCTTTGTCATTACGCAGAATAGTACTTTTTGCAGGAAACGGATATTTAGTAGGAACGATTCGCCCCCCTACAAAGAGGTCTAGATCCCCATCCTCGTCGTAATCACCAGCTACAACACACGAGCCGCTTACGCGCATTTCAGGCAATGCTCCTGAGGTCTTCGTAAAATTTCCTTTGCCATCATTGGTGAACAACAGATCATTCAGCAGCGGGTCATCAGGGCTGAATTCACTGCCTCCTGTTGCCATATAGAGATCCTGATCGCCATCCCCTTCTGCATCGAAAAACAACACCCCCAGTTGTTCTGTTGTCTTATCATCAACCCAGGGCTGCTTTACGGCTTTCACAAAGGTTCGGTTGGAGGTTTGAAAATAAAGTTCGCCCGGACTTCTGACAGCGCCGCTTACAAAAAAGTCTTCCAATCCATCCCCATTAACATCTGCAACGGCAAGGCCAGGTCCGAATCGACTCATTTTATGAGGAAGAAGCAGTTCCTTTTTAAAATCCTCATATTCATTTTCCACATGTTTATAATCCACTCCAAGCTTTTCTGTGTGATTAGCAAAGAGGGGATTATATTTAGGATGAATCTCTATTTTTTGATCTATCGCATTTTTGTAGTCAAGGTGCATTACCTGATTGACCGGCAGATTTTTTAGCTCCTGAGTTTTGCCATCAGGCCAAATCACTACAACCCTGTTTACGGAATCATCTTTGGCCAGCCCAAAGTGTACAACATTTTCTGACGAAGACTGGTAGCCACGCACCACATGGTGCTGATTCATTTGCATCCCACTTTTAGTATATATATATATTTTGGTACCGATGGCATTCACATTATTATTGGTGCCCTGAAGGGTAAATCGTATGTAGTTATTTCGATCCATCTTTTCCTGGTTGTTGCGGTAAACGATCGCTGTTTGTTCGGTTACGCTGGTTACCATATCCATATCTCCATCCAGGTCGAGATCAACTGTTACTGCGCCGTGGGTGATGTTAGGAAAATTGCACCCCCAGTTTTCCACCTGATTGCTGAAGGTTAGATCACCATTGTTTTTAAAGATATAATCTGGCACAATCAGCTTTTTTTTGCTTACCAGGCTGTAAAGCTTGTTATAGGCAACGCTGTCTTTACGTCGGGTAGCATCCCTCATTGCCTGATAGAGTTCTCTCTCATCAACGTTTAGCCACCGGTAATACCCATTTGGTATAAAAAGGTCTTTAAATCCATCGTTATCATAATCGCAGAACATGGGACCCCATGACCAATCAGTAGCATCAACTCCGGCGAGATTTGCTATTTCTGAATATGTGTTGTTGCCATTATTAATGTGAAGTGTGTTCTTTACATATTGGTGATGATAGCCGCTGGTAACCATATTACTGAATTCATTTCGGCGAAGGGCAAGTGAGAAGGAGCGTCTCATATATGAGTGATCGAAGCGCATATCGCATGTAACAATATCCTGCCAGGCGTCATTATTTATGTCGGCAATGTCAACTCCCATGCTGAACATAGAACTTTTCGACAGCCAATCGCCGGAGTGGTCAGTAAAAGTACCATCATGATTATTAATATATAAATAATCATACATTGCAAAATCATTACAGCCGTAAACATCCATCCATCCATCATCATTTACATCAGCCGCACATACTGCCAATCCATACCCGTGATTGTTTATGCCAGCAGCTTTTGATACGTCTGTAAAATGGCCATTGCCCTCATTTCGGTAAAACTTATCGCTTTGATTTTTACTTTGCTCCACTTTTTCAAGGTTGTTGAAACGCATACGTTCTACATAATCACTAGGGTGATTTTTTACATATAGATCCAAGTCACCATCATTGTCATAATCAAAAAAAACGGCACCCATGGAATAGCAGTCTTCACAGTCAATCCCATAATCTTTGCCTTTTTCACTGAATGTGCCATCGCCATTATTGATATAAAAAAAGTTTGAGAGGGAATCTTTCCAACGTGAACGGCACACATAAATATCATCAAAGCCATCATTATTTATGTCAACTACAGCCACCCCGGTAGACCAACCTTTATGTTGCTGAAGAATTCCTGAAGTAGATGAAATGTTTTTGAAATGCATATTGCCTTCATTCAAATACATCTCGTCTGCAACTTTGTTACCTGTAAAATACAGATCGGGCAACGAATCTCCATTAATGTTCATTACAGCAACCCCGCCGCCATTATAAAAATTTACATACAGGTTATTGTCGTCAAAAAATTTAAAGTTTATATAATTTGAAAAATTTATACCTGTCGTTCTGCCGGTGAGCAGGTCAAACAACTTACCTGAACTTTGATCTAATTTTGAAAATTTAGTGCTGTCGGCCGGAGGGAAGTCAAAATTTCTCTGGTATACTTTCTCAAAGTTTTTACATGACGCAAAAACCGCAAAAAGCATTATTGTTAAACCAGCTTTGAAGCAGGTAGATAAATTACTCATATTTGGTAATTAGTTGTCTGATGGTTTAATGGAATATTGAGGGATCCAGTTTCGAACAGATTAAAAAGACTGATCGCGATATGGAGTTTGAATTTATGCGCAAATCTATTACCTTAAAAATTCTCTTTCACATTTTTGCTTTTCATTAACAAAATATTAAAACGTTGAGGTAAGCCATAGAAAAACAGCTTCTCAAATTAATATGCCTTATATCTTTAGTTTTCATTAACAAAAAATGTTGTTTACCTCAAGGCAAGGATTGGTTTAATAACTACATTTGCACGCTTTTCAATTCTGAAACAATCAATTATCTTATGAAAAAGACTTTCTCTAAGCTGATGCTCTCGCTGGCATTGGTAGCCGGTTGCTTTTACAGTTGTAATAATAAAGGAGGAGGGGGCACTCAGGCTTACAATGAAAAATCGAAACCTGCAACATCGTATGATAATAATTTAGCGCTTGCATGGGTAGACATGCTTTGCGACGAGGTAAGATTTCAGCGTGTTGGGCCACCTCCCGCAGCCCGTGCCATGGGATACCTTGGTGTTGCAATGTATCAATCAATAGTACCCGGCATTCCCGATGGTCATTCTCTGGTCGGTCAGCTAAATGGATTAGATAAACTTCCTGAGGCGGATAAAAACCTGGAATATGACTGGCCTACAGTGATGAATAACTGCGCTTATCTCGTCTGCGACGAAGGGCTTGCACGTTTTATGGGGCCAAACACTGTGACTCTTGTGCAACTGCGCGATAAAATGAACCACATGTGCGACAGCATTGTGGGTAATGCAGACGTTTCTACCCGTTCAAAGAAGTATGGTGAAGATCTTGGAAATGCCATCATAGAGTACATGAAAACTGACCTGTTTGATTACACCCGCGAGAACAACATCTATGAATCCCCTTCGCGTGCTGGGGACCCTGCGCATCCCGAATTATGGGAACCTA
>JACCZV010000095.1 GCA_013695775.1 Chitinophagales bacterium
ATCCAGGTCCCCATTACCGTTTTAAAATTCTTAGTGTTGATGATTTCACAAAAAAGCTTAGTGAAGCTGAAACAGAGATCAAACAAAGAGACCCCGACTATCAGTCCATTGAGGTGTACCCGGAAAATCGAACTGATTGGTTCAATGCGCTAAGCTGGTTGCTTCCAATTCTTATTATTGTAGCCATCTGGCTCTTCATCATGCGGCGCGTAACCGGGGGTGTTGGCGGGCCGGGTGGGCAGATATTTAATTTTGGAAAATCAAAAGCTACATTGTTTGACAAAGGCACTAAGGTGAACATCACTTTTGCCGACGTGGCTGGCCTTGATGAGGCGAAAGCGGAAGTGATGGAGATAGTGGATTTCCTGAAAAACCCAAAAAAATATACTGCACTGGGTGGAAAAATTCCGAAAGGTGCATTGCTGATCGGTCCACCGGGAACGGGAAAAACCCTGATAGCAAAAGCCGTTGCAGGTGAAGCGCAGGTACCCTTCTTTTCCATTTCAGGTTCAGATTTCGTAGAGCTATTTGTTGGTATCGGAGCCTCGCGCGTACGCGACCTCTTTAAGCAGGCACGGGAGAAAGCACCATGTATCATATTTATAGATGAGATTGATGCGATAGGCCGCGCCCGTGGAAGAAACTTTATTCAGGGCGGCAACGATGAGCGTGAAAATACCCTCAATCAGCTTTTAGTGGAAATGGATGGCTTCGGAACAGATTCAGGCGTTATCATTCTTGCAGCTACTAATCGTCCCGACGTGCTTGACTCCGCATTACTTCGTCCTGGCCGTTTCGACCGCCAGATTTCGATAGATAAGCCTGACCTGGTGGGCAGAGAACAGATCTTTAAGGTGCATTCAAAAAACATCAAGGTTCAGAAAGATCTTGATATGAAGAAGCTCGCCGCTCAGACTCCCGGCTTTGCGGGTGCTGATATAGCCAACGTATGCAATGAGGCGGCGTTGATTGCAGCACGAAAAGGGAAGAAAGAGGTTGATATGTCAGATTTCCAGGATGCAATTGACCGCGTAATAGGTGGTCTGGAGAAGAAGAACAAGATCATCTCCCAGGAGGAGAAAAAAATTGTGGCCTACCACGAGGCAGGTCATGCCATCTGTGGCTGGTTTTTAGAACATGCCGATCCACTTGTGAAGGTCTCTATCATACCACGTGGAGTAGCAGCTTTGGGTTATGCGCAGTATATGCCCAAGGAACAATATCTTTATACTACGGAACAGCTTTTCGATAGCATTTGCATGACCTTAGGTGGAAGAGCTGCCGAGGATATTATCTTCAGCAAAATATCTACCGGTGCACAAAATGACTTAGAGCGCATCACGAAACTTGGTTATGCCATGGTCACTATTTATGGTATGAACGCCAAGATTGGTAACCTCTCATATTTTGATCCCCAGAATGAATATGGGTTTCAAAAACCTTATTCTGAAGAGACTGCTAAAATGATTGACGAGGAGGTTCGTGAATTAATAGATAAGGCCTTCATTCGCACAAAAGCATTATTGAGGGAAAAGCAACCTGAACTGGAAATTCTCGCTCAAGAGCTGTTAAAGAAGGAAATTCTCTTTCAGCAGGATCTGGAGCGGCTTATTGGAAAACGACCCTTCGAAACAAAACATAAAGAGGAGGAAGAACTTGTAGGTGAAAATGGAATTCCGGATCCCCAGGAATTAGCTGAACCACAGAAACAAGAGCCTGTGATTGATATGCCCCCTCCCCGAATTGAACCCCGGATTGCATAGTTGATTGCCGCCGATTGATAGTCAATAAAGTTGTTGGTCTGGCTCCGCTTATAACCCTGGTGAAGACCAACAACGGCGGAAAATCCACAACATGTTACTCAATAGTATCTACTTGCATGAGTTATTAATGCATATTGTTTAGCTTGGAGAAATGATTAGGCTGTTTCTCTAAATAGAGGGCAGATAAGAGAATCATGTTGATATGTTTTAGCTCTATCCTATATAAAGGGCATTCTTTTAACTTTGCTCTAATTACCTATCATGGAAACTGCATCAAAAGAGCGAATACTTAAAAACATCCGGAAGGGATTGATACAGACAACAGATCAGCCATTCCCAAATCTGGATACTTCAACTTCAGTTTATCCCGCTCCTGTTGATTCTCTTGATGTAATTTTTGCGGAGCAGTTTACACGAGTGCAGGGCAATTTTGTCTATTGTGAAAATGAGGAAGATTTCATAGACCACCTTACAGCCCTTGCTGATGAGAAACAATGGAATAATATTTTTGCCTGGGAATATTTTCTTCAGCAAATGTTACAGCGGAATGCTTTTATGCGCTTAAGTGTCGGAAATAATCTCGATAAGGCAGATGCTGGTATAACCTTGTGCGAATGGCTGGTGGCCCGCACGGGGAGCATTGTTGTAAGCTCGCGCCAGATGGCTGGAAGAAGCTTAACCATTTACCCTCCTGTACACCTCGTGGTAGCCTTCAATACTCAGTTGGTTTATGACATCAAAGAAGCCCTTCAGGGTGTTACTGAAAAGTATAATGGCACGTTGCCCTCTATGATATCCATTGCAACAGGTCCAAGCAGAACGGCTGACATCGAAAAGACATTGGTATTGGGCGCTCACGGGCCAAAAGAAGTGTACCTGTTTTTTGTGGATCAGCCTGGTGTCTGATGCATGACATCCCGTACCTGAACGGCAAAGTATATTTCGCTTCCGATCTTCATCTTGGCACTCCAGATCACGCCACCTCCCTTCAGCGTGAAAAAAAATTTGTGCACTGGCTGGAGATGATAAAAAAAGATGCTGCGGCTCTCTTCATCGTTGGTGATCTCTTCGATTTCTGGTTTGAATATCGTCAAGTAGTCCCGCGCGGCTTCGTTCGCGTACTTGGTAAGCTTGCAGAGCTGCGCGACAGTGGATTGCCTGTATATTTCTTTACAGGAAATCATGATCAGTGGATGAAGGACTATTTTCAGGAAGAGCTAAACATTTCCGTATACAAGCAACCCTTAAGAATTAACATCTCCGGCAAAAAATTTTTCATTGCTCATGGCGATGGTTTGGGACCGGGAGACCATGGATATAAATTCCTAAAATCAATCTTTCGTGGAAGATTTACGAGGTGGCTCTTTGGCCGCCTGCATCCGAACCTGGGAATCTGGCTTGGTAAAAGATGGTCAGGAAACAACAATCTGATAAATGGAAAAGATGAAGCGACTTTTTTAGGAGAGGATAAAGAGTGGCTGATCCAATATGCACGTGAGGTGATCAAATCAGAACATATAGATTATTTCATCTTTGGCCATCGTCATATTGTTCTTGACTATAAGCTCTCCGAAAGCAGCACCTTCATCAACCTTGGAGATTGGGTCAGATACAATAGCTATGCGATATTCGATGGAAAGAACTTAGAATTGAAATACTTTACAATGGATTAGAAGAGCTAATCAAGATAGAATATTAAAAAGCAATATTGACCAGACTTATTAGAGTGAACGCAGAAGCAAAAGCAAAACTATTGTCTCGGACAGAAGCTGCATAGGGTAACTATTCTTCCGATGAAGCCTTCTTTGTAATCCCTATTGTTAATATTAAGTAGTTTCCTAACAGGCAGTAGAACGCCAACATCTTTTTTTTATCACACAAATCCCTTTTTGTATATTTGGTCAGATTGAATATGTAAAATATAGAGATTGGATAGTAATGTTGATTTTATAAGTGCTAACTGTTAGCTTGCTTCAGCAAATGAGAAGGATTTTATACATAGTGTTATGCTTGCAATCAGTATTTATTAAGGATGGACTATCCCAGGTATTGGTTGCCAATTCTACAAGTGCTGATGGTTCATAC
>JACCZV010000104.1 GCA_013695775.1 Chitinophagales bacterium
TCACTGCAAGCACTACGTGGACGAAGGACAAAATTTACCTCTTAAATGGTTTCGTGTATGTAACAAATGGCGCCACCGTAACCATTGAACCGGGAACCTTAATTAAAGGTGATAAAGCAACCAAAGGATCATTGATTATTACCAGAGGTTGTAAGCTTATGGCAGACGGAACTCAGGAGGAACCTATTGTATTTACCTCCAACGGACCAGTTGGCTTTCGCAATTATGGAGATTGGGGGGGAATTATTCTCCTCGGAAAAGCAACCATCAATCAATTAGGAGGAGAAGCGATCATAGAAGGAGGTGTTGACGATGGACAAGGAAGTGGTACTTACGGAGGTGGAACTGCACCTGATGACAATGATAATTCCGGCATTTTACGGTATGTACGCATTGAATTTGCCGGAATTGCTTTTCAGCCAAACAGTGAGATCAACGGACTTACATGTGGCGGTGTGGGAAGAGGTACTATTCTCGAACACATCCAGGTAAGTTACTCTGGCGACGATTCATATGAATTTTTCGGCGGCACCGTTAATGCCAAATACCTTATTGCTTTTCGAGGACTTGATGATGACTTCGACACTGACAACGGTTTCAGTGGAAAGCTTCAGTTCTTATTTAGTCTGAGAGATCCGGTAATAGCAGATATTAGTGGATCCAATGGTTTTGAATCTGATAATGATGCAACCGGCTCCACAAATACTCCGATAACACATGCTATTGTTTCCAATGCTACTATTGCAGGGCCAAAAGTTACTTCCTCAACAACCATCAACGCCAACTTTAAACGAGCCGCTCATTTGCGGAGAAATACGCAACAAAGTCTTTATAATACATTATTAATGGGTTATCCTACGGGTTTAATGATTGACGGATCGGCTGCAGAAAGCAATGCTACGGCAGGTCTGCTGCAGGTGGAAAACACTATAATAGCGGGATGCACGGTTAACTTTGAAGTAGCATCTGGCAGCACCTTCGATATCACCACCTGGTTCAATGATCCTGCCAAGGGTAATATCACATACACTGAGAATACTGAGGTAATGCTATCTGATGCATTTAACTTGACAGCTCCCAATCCATTGCCAATGGCTGGTTCCCCTGCTTTATCCGGGGCTTCATTTACCAATTTAAATCTAACAGATACTTTCTTTACCGCTGTTACTTATCGCGGTGCGTTTGGTGATACTGATTGGACTATGGGATGGGCTAATTGGACCCCAAACAATTCTGCTTATACCACCATTGAAGAACCTTTCACGAACTTAAAATTTAACCTGTATCCTAATCCAATGAGCACATCTGCCACATTAGAGTTCAATCTGCTTAAAGCAGATCAGGTCAACATTGCAATCACTGATATTTCCGGCCGAGTGATCAGTGATGTCATCAATGAGCAATTGGGATCCGGCTTTCATCAAATTAATATACCGGCAACACAACTTCCTGCCGGTGTCTATTTTCTGCTGCTAAGAAGCGGTAACGAGAATCAGATGATTAAACTTACTATAGGAGATTAAATCTTTCATGTTGGGGATGAAGCCGTCTGGTTTATTATATCAGATGGCTTTTTTCTTTGTATCTCTATAATGTAATGTATGTGATTAGAATAATATATCGCAATGAGTCCTGACATAATTATTCTTCAATCAATAAAAGTCCGTACCCTAAAAAGCAAACTCATGTACACCAGGAGTACGGGAGTTATCTGTTTTTCTTATTCAATTACCGGATTTCTCTTTCCTTTCTCTGACATGAAAAAATGGTTATTTTTACCCGATGCAAACAACGGTTGGTGAATGGAGCATCTTACTTAAGGGAAATCTTGAGGGGGATGCATCCGGAATTATTACCCATCCCGCAAAAATTGAAGAAGCTGGCGAAGGAGCAATCAGCTTTATTGCCAGTAATAAATATAAACATTTTGCATATACGACCAGGGCATCTGCTCTTATTGTCGGAAATGACTTTGAGGCTGAAAAGGAAATTCACGCAGCGCTCATTCGCGTCGAGCAGCCATATCTTTCATTTACTCAGGTATTGGGGAAATTCAACCGGCTTTTTGATGATTTAATTGGAACCGAAGAGCCGACGTTTATTCACGATTCTGCATCCATTGGTTCCGATGCCTACATCGGTGCCTTCAGTTATATAGGTAAGAATGCAGAGCTTGGCGACAATGTAAAAATTTTTCCGCATGTATTTATAGGAGAAAACAGCATCGTGGACGATGGGAGCATACTGTTTTCAGGAGTAAAAGTGTATCCGGGGTCTATCA
Organism: Chitinophagales bacterium; assembly: GCA_013695775.1. Lineage (GTDB taxonomy): Bacteria > Bacteroidota > Bacteroidia > Chitinophagales > UBA10324 > JACCZZ01. The sequence continues at coordinate 2,282 of JACCZV010000104.1, forward strand.
TTGGAAAATCATGTGTTATTCATTCCGGAGCTGTGATAGGAAGCGATGGTTTTGGTTTTGTACCTCAACCAGATCGTTCTTATCTAAAGGTTCCACAACTGGGCAACGTGGTGATTGAAGAAGATGTGGAGATCGGCGCAAATACAACGATAGACCGTGCAACAATGGGATCTACAAGGGTTCATAAAGGGACTAAGCTCGACAACCTGGTGCATGTGGCGCATAATGTAGAAATCGGTGCGCAAACAGTGATCGCAGCCCAAACGGGAATTTCAGGCAGTACAAGAATTGGAAATCATTGCATGATTGGCGGGCAGGTAGGCTTTGTTGGTCATATTGAAATTGCCGATGAGAGTCGGATTAACGCACAAAGCGGCGTCTCAAAATCAATTAGGGAACCGGGCAAAGCCTGGAATGGAGCACCTGCTTTTGAGTATACGGCCTCCCTACGTTCGCAATCGGTTTTTCGTAACTTACCGGATCTTGAGAAACGGATGCGGCAGTTAGAAAGGCTTAAATAGTACAAACAGCAATTATTTCCTACCTTATATGCTTTAAACATAAAATAGATTATAATTCAATAACTGTTTCAGAATAATTTAAATGATTCAGTTCTTCGGCTTTTCTGAAGAAGCAAATTAAAATGGGAGAATTTCAACAAACTATAAAAAGGCCCTTCACCCTTTCGGGCGTGGGCGTTCATACTGGAAAGAGTGTTAACCTCACCGTACGTCCGGCCCCTGGCAACAACGGTTACATCTTTAAACGAATCGATATAGATGACGCTCCAACGGTTAAAGCTGATGCGGATCTGGTAGTGGATGTGTCACGAGGTACCACGCTGATGCAGCACGGTGTTAAAGTCAGCACGGTAGAACATCTTCTTGCTGCTCTGGCAGGGTGTGAAATTGATAATGCGCTTATTGAGCTCGATGCCCAGGAAGTGCCCATCATGGATGGCAGCTCCGGAATGTTTGTAGACGCTATTGTTGATGCAGGAACTGAAGAGCAGACAGATTTTCTGAGAGAATATTTCTGTCTTACTCAAAACATCAGCTTTTATGATACACAGAATAACGTGGAGCTGACAGCAATGCCGGCAGATGAATATCAGATAACAGTCATGATCGACTACAATTCACCGGTGTTAGGGCCGCAGCATGCGACAGTTGACCATATCAGTCAGTTTAAGAAAGAAATTGCCGAGGCGCGCACTTTTTGTTTTTTACATGAGGTTGAAAAATTAGTAGATAGCAATCTTATTCGTGGCGGCTCGCTTGAAAATGCACTTGTAATCGTAGATTATAAAATTGAAGAGGAACAGCTTAAAAAGCTAGCCACCTTATTTAACCGGAATGACATTGAGGTAGAAGAGGGATACCTTAACAACGTGCCATTGCGTTACCAGAATGAACCCGCCCGGCACAAGCTATTGGATGTAGTTGGCGATCTTGCCTTAATAGGTACACCGATAAAGGCTAAAATTCTTGCCTCCCGACCAGGACATTCCGCGAATATTGCTTTCGCTAAAAAAATAAAAAACTTTATCAGGGAATCAAAAAACATGAAAGAAATTCCTTCCTACGATCCCAATCAACAACCATTGTTCGACATCAGAAAGATTGAACGGTCGTTGCCACATAAATATCCGTTTCTACTCGTTGATAAAATTATCGAGATCAGCGACCGCCATGTTGTGGGTATAAAAAATGTAACGTTCAATGAATACTTTTTCCAGGGTCATTTTCCAGGTAACCCTGTAATGCCCGCTGTGCTTCAGATTGAAGCTATGGCGCAAACGGGTGGTATCCTTGTTTTACATACGGTGGATGATCCGGAAAACTGGGATACTTATTTTTTGAAAATTGACAAGGCAAGGTTTAAAAATAAAGTGGTTCCCGGAGACACGATGATTCTAAAGCTTGAACTGCTTAGCCCCATCCGCCGGGGTTTATGCGAGATGCACGGCACCGTATACGTGGGCAACAAGCTGATGACTGAGGCCGATCTGGTAGCAAAGATTGTAAGAAAGGAACAGTTTTAAAATCAGATAAATGAATAGAGAATTCCATATATAATAACCTTTTTTCACCCGCATCATTCTTAACAGGAATTATGTCATTTCCTCTTACAAGCATTCATCCTAAAGCAAAAATTGGCAAAAATGTAGAGATAAGTCCGTTTGTTACCATCTATGAAGATGTGGAGATTGGCGATGGCTGCAAAATCGGCCCCAGTGTTACTATTATGAATGGCGCGAGGATCGGAACTAACTGTAAAATTTTTCCCGGTGCAGTTATATCAGGCGAACCCCAGGACCTTAAGTACAATGGGGAATCTACATTTGCCATCATCGGCGACAATACTACCATTCGGGAATGTGTAACAGTAAACAAGGGTACCAATGCAGGCAATAGAACAATTGTCGGCAGCAATTGCCTTCTGATGGCTTATGCCCATGTGGCCCACGACTGCATTATAGGGAACAATTGTGTGATTGCTAACAATGCTGCATTAGCCGGACATATCATCATCGAAGATTACGCGGTATTAGGTGGCGTTTCTGCGGTGCATCAATTTGTAAAAATAGGTCAACATGCTTTTGTATCAGGCGGATCGCTCGTGCGAAAGGATGTGCCCCCCTTTGTAAAGGCTGCAAAAGAACCCCTCTCTTATGTTGGCATCAATTCGATTGGACTCAGGCGGCGCGGATATAATGAAGACACCATAGCACGTATTGAAGACATATACCGTATACTTTTCGTTAAAAATCACAACATCTCTAAAGCACTTTCTCTGATAGATCAGGAGTTTGATTCATCTCCGGAAAAAAATATCATCACCGATTTTATCCGGCATTCAGAACGTGGCATCATGAAAGGATATACCAATGGCCGCTATGAAAATCATCTTTAGCAATGCAGGCAAGCGGTTTAATTATGAGTGGATCTTAAAAAATATCAACTACACTTTTCAAAGCCCCGCCACTTATGCAATTGTAGGACCTAATGGCAGCGGGAAATCCACACTTCTTCAAATGATTGCCGGAGCATTGAGCCCCTCTACCGGATCAATATCATATTATGATAATTCTGCTCAAATCCCTGCTGATGGTATATTCAAATATCTAACGATAGCTGCACCGTATTTGGAATTGGTGGAGGAATTCTCATTGGAAGAGCAGATACTTTTCCAATTGAAATTCAAATCCTTTTATAATAACTTATCTACGCTTGATGTAGCTAATATCAGTGAATTGAAATCAGATTCTTCTAAAGAGATCCGAAATTTTTCTTCTGGTATGAAGCAGCGCCTAAAAGTTGCTCTTGCGGTGCTGGCGGATGTTCCAGTAATTCTGCTTGATGAACCGACCACAAATCTTGATCAAAAGGGTGTGGAATGGTATCTTGAACTGATGAAAAACTTCGCAGACAAAAGATTAGTAATAGTTAGTTCAAACCTTGATAGGGAGATCGGCTATTGCACCTCGTTTGTAGATGTGCTTCAATATAAGTAGAGGTCTACGTGCCATCAACATCATAACAGTATTTATATTGCACTTAGGTGGTATCACAGGTTTCTGATATGAACCACCACCTAACCTTTTATGCTTACCGCTAATGAAATATTTTTTGTTATTATTTATTCAATAGTCTTTTGCTACCTGATTCTTAAAGTTCCCTTCTTCTCCCGATTTGAGCTATCTCCACGATGGATTGCAGGAATATTTTTATTGAAAGTGATGGCAGGTGGCGCCTATGGTATCATCCATTACTATCTGTATGAGGGAGGCGACACGTTTGAATACTTTAAAGATAGCCAGGTTATTGTTAAAAGTATTAAGGCAGATGGAATTTGGATGTATCTGCAACTTGTCTTTGGGATTTCGGACCCAAATCCGGCAGCTTCCATTGTACCATACAAGGATGCGATGAGTTACTTCACCAACATGAACTCTTACTTCATAGTGCGATTTAATGCACTTGCCGATCTATTCACATTCAGTCATTACTATGCAAACATGGTTATCTATAATTTTTTTACCCTGATCGGCCTGCTTTACCTCTTGCGTTTCTTAAGTGAGGCTAACCCTGAAAAAAAGAAATTCTTTACCGGAATACTCTTTCTTTTTCCTTCAATAGTTTTTTGGACATCGGGAATCCACAAAGACGGAATCGCTGTTGCTGCAATCGGATTTATTCTCTGGTTCTCCGCCGAAATAAAAAAACGCTACTCTCTTAGTCCAGTTCTTACCACCAATAAATTGTGGCCTTTTATTGGGTTGTGCTTTGGAATATGGCTTCTCGCCATCGTGCGTATACATTTATTGATCTTGCTGATGCCGTGTATGATCGGATATCATTTAATAAAATCATCTTCTAAACATAGCTCCCTGAAATTTATATTAATAATTATTGTATTTTATCTTGCAATACTGAACCTAAAGTTTCTGAATAGAGATTGGGATCTAAAGGACCAGATGGCAATGCAGCAGGAAGAATTTTATAAGCAATCAACCAATGCCGACACACTTAATTTAATGGAATTTGACAAGGGGGCAACTGGCTTTTTAATACTTATTCTCCAGGCATTGCGGAACTGTTTAACCCAACCTCTGCTATGGCAAGTTTCATCTTTCCTCCAAATAATACCGGCATTGGACAATATTTTTATTGTGCTTCTCTTCCTCACAGCACTGCGGTTTTATAAAAAAAATTCTCATTCAGAGCATCTGTTTTTTCTCTTCAGCCTGTTTTTTTCAGCTTCCGTTTTTGTATTTGTTGGCAGTATAGTTCCTATTGTTGGGGCTTTAGTGCGATATAAAATGCCGGGTCTTCTATTTTTGGCGCTTGCGCTGATAACGATAATAGACGCAAGAAAAATTCAATCTTTTTTCAAAAAGCAATAATAGTTCTTCGTATTTTGATTTACGTGGCGAGTTATAATTTGATCAGCTTCAAGTCGGATTGTTGATTATTAATCCGAACTCTTGCAAGTAACAGACTCGAAGGAAGATTGTTTAGCTTTAGGGTTATCATATTAGTTCCTGCTCTTAAATACATTTGTTTAGTAAGGACGGCTCTTCCATAATAATCAAAAATCTGAAGAGTGGACTCACCTTTCTCTTTAGTATTTATCAAAAGGGACACTTCATCCCTGAATGGATTTGGTAATGCAGAAATACTTAGCTGCGGTTCAATCTGAAGTGCCTCTCCGACAGCAAGACTGCAGTCGGACTGTTCTGATACACTGATTAATCCTAGAAAACCATCTGTAGTTCCACTAGAAGCACCTGTATAAGAATTATAAACAGCAGGAATTCCTGTGACCTCTGCTATGTCACCGCTTTCTGTTGCAAAGCTCAGGTATAGTTCATTCGAAGACCCAAAATCAATATAGGGTCCGAAGCTCTCTGTATTATCAAAGCTTTCTAAATCAGAGCCTCCATATAAAGTATAAAAAGAAAGTTCCTGAACATCACTAGATTGTGGATCTGTTAATTTAGCCACGAACACATCCATATTATTGCCAGTGCCTGTACCATTTAATTCAGACATAATAGGGGGTTGTTCGCAGGTAGCACAGGTTAAATCCTTACTATTGGTAAGACCCGTAATAATAACATATTGGGTTAGGGTAGTTTCATCCGTGTAATATAAAATTGCATTTGATACATCTATCCCTTCTCCTCCATAAAACGTACTCCACTGAATATATCCATCCAGTCCTATTTTAATTACATACGCGTCATTGTTGCCATTGCCACCATAAAATTTATCATAGGCATTGTTGCTTTTGAATAGATCAATACTTTGGGTCCAGCCTGTCCAATAAATATTTCCGGAGCCATCGAGGGTCAACCTGCGGCCACGGTCGGTATTGCTTCCTCCAAAATAAAGAAACCAGTCAGGTCCATTTTCCAGCACAGAATTCCATTTCATGAGAAAAGCATCAATGCAGACATTGTTCGCATTGCAATGAAGATAATTGCCATTGTAACCAATGTTGAGGTTAGGAGGGTCTATGCCCAGGTTAAAACTCTCTGTTGTACCGGCAATTATAGGTATGGAAACGCCTGTGCTGGTGTCAATACGTATGTCGTGACCACGATCGTCTTTTACTCCTCCATAGTAACTAAAGAATTTAAGCTCTGAAAGACAGTTATCGAACTTTGCTATATAGCAATCTCCTGAGTTACCGTCAGAATTTAAAGTACTGTCCCATTTAATTGTGGCATTAGAACCCATGTTATTACTCTTTGCTCTACCCGTTACATATACATCATTGGTAAGAGGGTCTATCGTAAGCGCAAAAACTATATCACCGGAGCCGATATTATCGGTACCTCCGAATTTTATCCACCTTAGGAGGGTTCCATTAGTATCATATTTGGCAATGTAACCCTCCCAATCGTCTCCTTCCGGAGATTGATAGAGAGGTGCGGCGCAACTATCGAGAACAGAACATGAGGCAATGCTTTTTGAGGAAGTATCTGTGTTTCTGATTTCCCCACCTACAAATATATAATTGTGGCCATTGTAATTGTCAATGGCCATGCAATAGGGGCGTTCCTTTGCAGGAATTGCAACACCGTCGGAAACATAATGGGTGGAAAAAAATTTCTTCCATAACTGCTCCCCGCAATGATTGTATTTCGCGAGAAAGGCATCTTCGTTACCGCTTAAAGTTAGACTATCACATATTAACTGTGGTTCAGATATTGAAGCAGTGCGGCCCACCAGGTATATCCGATCTGATTCGCCTGAGACGTCAACAGCTACCTGTTCAATAAATTCATTCCCGTGAAATGTATCCTCTGTTCCAAAATCTATATAATTTCCCCATTGAAGATAATATTGCTGACCAGAAACTTCCTGCGTTATACTTAATACGATAAGTAACCCAAATATAAAGCCCTCCAAAGATTTAAAGCACCTTATTTTAGTCATATCTTAATTAATTAAAGCAAGAATTTTAACCATTGTCCTTTCTATAATATGCCATAAGCCTTCCTACAATATTGTCCGAAATTACATTAAACCAAGTTCCCTTTACATTGATCATTTATAAGATCTCAACAAGTCAGCAGGCCATTTCCAATTACACAAACCAGATATAGATTAAGAAAGGGGATACGTTAAGCATAATATGGTTTCTATTAATCTAATAACCGATGTTGAGTATAAGTCAAACCGTTACATGATGGTTGAGGATGCACAGAAACAGACTGATGCCCATTTGAAATAGGCAATATCCATTATTTAATGTATAAACTTTAGGTAATCCCAATTCTATCTAATTAAAAGCCATAAATTTTATAGCGAAATTTGTTTTTCTTAACTTTTTATGAATTTTATCTATGTTTTTCTTGCGTAGGCTTTCAATTTTTAGCTATGTTCATAAAATTTTATTGTTTTTTGAATTTAACCTTCGAGATTTGACGTGCAAACTTTCGAAATGTCAATCCTCAGAATAAGGTCTCTTGAAAAAGCTATTCCACCTAAAATAAATGATCAAAAGTTAATGGCCAGAAAGGTATCTGAAATCTTCGCTGAAAACGTATTTACAGAGACGGCGATGAAAAGCTATCTTTCCGAAGACGCCTTTCTAAGCGTAATGGCTGCAACAAAAACCGGCCATAAGATCGACCGCAAAATAGCCGACCAGGTAGCTTCGGCTATGAAATCGTGGGCAATTTCCAAGGGAGCCACACATTATACCCATTGGTTCCAACCGCTTACAGGCGCTACAGCAGAGAAGCATGATGCTTTCTTTCAGCTTTCAGGCACCAATAGGGGCATGGAAGTTTTTGATAGCAATGCACTGGTACAGCAGGAGCCGGACGCCTCCAGCTTTCCATCCGGAGGGTTACGAAATACTTTTGAGGCACGCGGCTATTCGGCCTGGGATCCCTCATCGCCAGCTTTTCTTATGGAGGTAGGCATTGGTAAAACGCTATGTATACCTACCATATTTGTTTCGTACAATGGCCAGGCGCTCGACTTCAAAGCGCCATTGCTGAAATCGTTGCAGGCTTTAGAAACAGCCGCAGTGGAAGTATGTCATTATTTTGATAAGAACGTAACCCGGGTGGTTCCAACTCTCGGATGGGAACAGGAATATTTTGTTGTAGATGAGGCCTTGTATGAGGCACGGCCTGACCTGGTTTTTAGCGGCAGAACATTAATTGGACACGCTCCGGCAAAGGGTCAGCAGCTTGAAGATCATTACTTTGGCTCCATTCCAGAAAGAGTATATGCATTTATGCTCGATTTTGAGATGGAATCTTTCCGGCTCGGCATTCCCTTGAAGACAAGGCATAATGAGGTTGCGCCCTCACAGTTTGAAGTGGCTCCCTATTTTGAGGAAGTAAATGTTGCGGTAGATCATAATCAACTGCTGATGGACGTAATGCAGCGTGTAGCCCGCCGTCATAAGCTGAGGGTAATTTTACACGAGAAACCTTTTGCGGGAATAAACGGAAGCGGAAAGCATAACAATTGGAGCATGGCAACGGATACTGGGAAAAACCTTCTTTCTCCCGGCCGCACTCCAAAAACAAATCTTCAGTTTCTTACTTTTTTTATAAACGTGATAAAAGCAGTGAGTGAGGGGGATGACATTATCCGCGCCTCAATCGCTTCGGCGGCAAACGATTTTCGTCTTGGTGCCAACGAAGCACCACCGGCGATCATAAGCGTTTTCATCGGTTCTTATATGACAGAGATTCTTGGAGAGATTGAATCAAAAGTGGAGAGTGGAAAGTTTACCGAAGAAAGTGAACAAAGCCTTCGCTTGGAAATTCATAATAAAATTCCTGCCCTGATGCAGGACAACACAGATCGGAACAGAACATCTCCCTTTGCCTTTACCGGGAACAAGTTTGAAGTACGCGCAGTAGGATCGTCGCAGAATTGTTCTGCTACTATGACCGTATTAAATACAATTGTCGCCGATCAGCTCGTAGCTTTCAAAAAAGAGGTAGATGCTCTCATCTATAATGGAAAGAATCGCGAGGTAGCCCTCATGGAGGTGCTTAAAGGTTATATTACAGAGAGTAAAAAGATTTTGTTTGAAGGAAATAATTATTCTGATGAATGGGAAGAAGAGGCTGCACGCCGCGGGTTAAATAATATAAAGAATGCTCCACGTGCATTGGACTTCATGATAACAAAAAAAAGCATTGATCTCTTTGTTCGGAATGATGTGTTTACTGAGGAAGAAATTCATGCGCGTCATGAGATTGAACTGGAGAAATATATAAAGATTGTTCAGATTGAGGGCCGCATCATAGGCGAATTGGTAATGAACCAGATTGTTCCTGTTGCCATTCAATATGAGAATGAGCTGATAAATAATATTCGGGGCCACAACGAAATTGGCCTGCATGTCAGCCTTAGTGAGTCGCAAAGAAACCTTGTTTCTGATATTAGCGGACACGTAAATACTATCGTGAAATTGGTTAATGAGATGACTGAGGCAAGGAAGGCTGCCAATCACATCGAAAATATCAGGGATCGTGCGATTGCGTACTGCGATTTGGTAAAACCTTTTTTTGAGGAGATACGCTATCATACAGATAAGCTGGAACTTATAGTAGACGATAAGCTGTGGCCATTGCCAAAATACAGGGAGTTGTTGTTTATGAGGTAATCTTAAGTCGAAAAAGGGAAAGGTCGAACAAACTGAAGGGAATATCTCCTAATTTTTAGAAGGGTGTACTTCTAAGATCTCGTTGAAATATTAGTGTTTAATGAAATATTCGCCGCTCAAATTTGAAGCTGAGTCAGCACTGTAATGCGGTCGTTCTTATACATTGCATCTTTCCGCACTACTTCTTTTTGTGCAGTTGATAAAGAAGTATCGTTAAGTATTGAAATTAGGGAATCAACAATCCAAAAGTTTCCAATGCTGCTACTCGATGTGGTGGAATAAAAATTATTATAAGGAAAACCTTGCCGGAGCGACGGATTTTGCTTAAGCTTATTATACAATTGAGACTTAAGTATCCGGCGATAACAATCTGTTTGCTCCTCTGAAAATGATAGTGAATTATTTACAATTAAATGATCGAGGGCAATTAAATAAGGTGATAGGGCTGATAACAGCAAAATAAATATACTCATTACTCCACAATCATTTTAGTACTAACTGTTTTTTCACCGCTTTTTAATCTGACCAGGTATAAACCATTGGGCAAGTTTGGCAAACTAACATTTAATATGCTTGACCACATCGGTCTTTTGAAGTTAGCAATTATTTCTCCATACAGGTTAATAATTTCAATTTCTCCTTCCTGCAGTTGTGGCAAGTGATATTGAATAGTGAAGGTGCCGCTATTTGGGTTTGGTAAAATTTCTAATTTCAACGGCTCTGTCGCTTGCGTGGTAACAAAGTTGTAT
>JACCZV010000132.1 GCA_013695775.1 Chitinophagales bacterium
CCCGTGAACCATAACACGCAACAGTTCATTTAAAAATGGTGTTTGGAATTTAAAAGTATTTTCCCGGATTCTGTCAATGCTGATGTATATCTCTGCAACAATTTTGTTGTCGTGGGAATCATCAAAAGTAATTACATCAGTATATACGTTGTGGTGTAAAAACTTTTTATTCAATAGCCGGAGATAATTGTCATCGCAAAACACGTATGAAATATCTTTAATTTCTTTTTGTTCCTGGTAAGCTACCAGCAATATCCAGTCAATTAGATTTTTCTTTTTCGGGGAAGGAAATTTAGAAGTTTGCAGATGAAAGCTGACAGCCATCAATTAAGGAAGAATGATATTGAAATGATCCGGCCACCTTCCAGAAATTCTATCCGATCTGCAAGATTTTTCATCAGAAATATCCCTCGTCCAGTGGGTTTGTCAAGATTTTCAAGTGAGGTGGGATCGCGAATTGAACCTTCATTAAAGCCCTTACCCTCGTCTTCAATAAAGAAACCAATCTCATTGTCGCTGACCTCGATTTTTAACTTTACTATTTTATTAGGGTTAGATTTATTGCCATGAATAATTGCATTGTTAAACGCTTCGCTAAGAGAAACTAAGATATTAGCCTCTAGCTCATCGTTAAGATTAAGTTCCGAGCGAAGGTTTTCTACAAGAGCCTCAATAAGATTGATGTTTTCAGGATATGAAGCAAACTTCATTTCCCTAAGCAACGGCGATTTCGTCATATGCAATAAGAAGGATTTATTGCTGGAGAGACTTGAAGTATTCTTCTACCAAATCGCGATAGAAAGGTTTCAAATTGGGAGGAACAGTTTTATACAGTTCCAGTTCGGCCTGCTTCTTTTTTAGGTACTCTTCAATTTCGGGAGGTAATTGTTTCATCATATCCTTAGCAGAGTTAGATTCCCGCTTGTTATCAGTCTCCCTCTCGCGCTCTGAATTTTCAGCTTCAAGCAATCTCGTCAAAATCTCCTGTTGGCGCTTAAGCATTTCATTCGTAATCTGTTTATTTACAAGTTCGGTCTCAGTTTTTTCCATTTCTTTCTGTATTTGATCCAGGTTTCCGGGGCCATTCTTACCCTCGTTGCCAAGCTCCTCATTCATCTTTTGAATTGCTTCCCGAATGGCGGCCTGCCGGGCAGCCATCTGTGCAAGTTCTTTACTCATTCCACCTTCGCCTTTTGAAATTTTTCCATCCTTCATTTTTTGGCTGAATTCACTGATCTGGTCATTTAGTTGCTGCTGCATTTGTTTCATAGATTGCATCCCAGGTTTTTTACCACCAGGTTTCTGACACATTTGGCTACCTGCCATTTGATTGGCCATCTGTTGCTGCATCTCTTGCATAATCTCCTGAAACATAAGTGCCAGATTATTTACTGCTGTCATCACATATTGCTGGGCTGAGGCAGAAGCACCGGGCTGCCTTTGTTCCAGAGATTTAACTGCCTGCTCAACATTTTTGTTTATGTCTGCAACCTGCTGATTTACAAATCCCTGAATTTGAAAAACCCTTTTGCTCAACTCCTGAATGCTGTCTTCAACCATCTTAATGTCATCAATCAATTTGTATTGCTCTTTCATTAACTGAAGGTACTGTGGATTATAGACATTCACCCCTTTGGTTTTATTCAACAGATCTTCCTGGTCAAAAGAAACCTTGATCAGATTCTCCAGAATCTGCCGTGTAGATTGCATATCCATTTCCATCTGTTGCATTTGCATTTCCTGCATTGACTGCTGCATTTGCTCAGACATCTTCTTCATTTTTTCTGCTGCATTTTTTTCATTCTCACTGGCCTTTTTCATGTTATTTTTTTCAAGATTCTTCTCCGCATCCTCCATTTCCTGCTTCGTCTCTTGCTGCTGCTGCTCCATATCGGGCATTTCATGGGGTTGCTCAAGCTCCTGATTTAAAGAATCGAGCCCCTCCATATCTTTTTGCACCTCTTCGAATTCGTTCTTAATATCCTCCTGTTTAGAGGTTAAAGAATCTTTTTCGGCCTTTGGATTTTTCGCATTCGATGTTTTTTCAGAAAGTTCTTCCTCTTTCTCAGCGAGCTTGTCTAACTTTTCTTTTGTGTCGGTAAGCTTCTGCTCAAATTCCAACTGCTTAAATAGGGAAAGCATCCGGTCAAGTTCTTTCTCTAATTCCTGGTTTGAAAGTTTCTGATCCTGAAGTTGATCAAGGGTTTTGTCCTTATTTAGCTTTTCAAGCATCTCCTGCATTTTATCCATCAACTCTTTCATTTCCGGGCTTAACACCTGGTCAAACAATTTATCGAGTTCTTGTTGCTTTTCTTTTAGTTCAGGGGTGTATTCTTTATAGTCCGACTGATTGGAAATATTTTCCTTAAATGTCTCTTTTGCACTTTCAATTTTTCTGTTCAACTCATTTTGCCGGCTTATAAGCTCTTCAATCTTTTTTTTATCTTCCCAGGTAGGATTTTTTTTGTTAAGCAGCTCCGTCTGAAGCTTTTCAAACTCATCTTTTAGTTTGCTTGCCTCTTTTATTGATGACTTTAAATCTTCCTTAATTTTTTCATTGTTTTGGCCGGTCTGTTTATCCATCTCGGTCTCTGTCGCCATACTAAAAGTCATGTAGGTTGAACGGGTTGACTTGCTTCCGTTTACACCATCATTGTCCCATACTTCAAAAAAATAGATCACCTTATCCCCGGGTGAGAGGTTCAATGTATTCAAATCCCAAAACTCCGAGAATTGTGCAGTCTTGCCTCCAGAAACTTTTATAGGAATACTCTTAAAATCCTCTGTATTAACCTGATCAGCTGCACTTTCTAATTTATATTTCAAACGTGCCATACTCAACCCATAATCGTCAGAAGCCTCGCCGATAAAGTAGAGATACTTTTTATTAGTGCTATCGTTAACCTGCGAAACGGAGATTGCCGGATACCGATCGGGAATTACTGTTATGGAATAGTGCAGCGAATCTGCGTTTGGCAGATTCTCACTCGAAATAAAAACGGTGTAAGGAGCATCGTGCTTAAAGCGTTTGGTAAAGGAATATCTATTGTTTTCTTCTTGCTTTGAAGAATAGAGGGAATCGCCAAAATGTAGATTGATGTTAGAGGTATTTTGTGAGGAAAAATGCCAACTTATGATCGTACCCTCCGGAACATTAACGTCGCCAATGTTCTGAAGCGATTCGCTATTTTTCCCCAGATACCTGGGATAGGTGAGATCAGTATTAAATTTTAGAATGATTGGTTTAGGTATTACCCTTAAGGTGTAATCTCTGGATCTGAAGCCTGCAGCAGAAAAATAAAATGGAATATCTTTTTGCGGTTTTACAAATCTGTAAGAGTACGCACCTGCGTTTTTCTTTATCAGGGGATAAGAGAATCCATTTATATTGATAGCGGCTTCATCAGGAAGGAGTTTGCCATTCAATTCTATATTCAAATCATAATCCTGATATTGAATGGTTTGAAGTGGGGTACTTGAGACATTGAACTGAAACGGAGCCTGACGCTCAAAATATTCATTGTGGTGAATCAGTCGAAGAGTGCCTTCTTTGATGATATCAGGTGAAGAAAACAAAATGAAAGCCAGGGCAAGAACAGGCAGAATCAAATACCTTAAATGTTTCTGATTCATTTTCAGGTTAATAGCAGCCGCAAAGGGGACGGGTTTAAGCTCGCCTAGTTTTTGGTCAATACTTGCTTCAATAAGTGTAGCGTCTTCGCTGTTAATTGATTGCTTTTGCTTTCTTAATTGAAGGATATTCAACAGGCGATCTTGCACCTCCTTAAAATGTGAACCGATGATGAATGCGGCTTTTTCGTGGGATATTATTTTTCCAAGCTTATGGTAATGGAGCAAGGGCAGAAGGATCCAGCGGATGATGACAAACAATGCACCTCCTAAGAAACCAAAAAATAAGACTGATCGAATGGTAGAAGAGAAATAAATAAAATACTCCAGCACATTGATGGCGAGAAAGGCTGCCAATAGCAGGGCACTGGCATAAATGGCACCCCGAATCAGTTGGTTGATGTAAAATTTCCGGATAAACTCATCGAGTTTACGCAAAAGCAATTGATAGTTATCAGTAATTACATTCATATGGAAGTGGCCTCTGAAATAGAAAGCTGTCAAATTAGAAATTATCTACCAAAGCATCAATAGATTTCGCTGAGGATAAACTCAACAAGAGCAGAGACAAAAAATTCCACAGAGGTAATTTAATTTAAATGCTATATCATCTCGAAATAATTCATGAATAGATCCAAGAATCACGGGATTCAGCAGCAAAATTTTCATGTTTTCTATAGATGATCCCGCGCTCCTTCAGATATGACAAGAGAAAATGGTAACATTTCTCATCTTTCCCCAGATATTCGGGGGGAATAATTCCCTTCTTCACATATATACCTTCAAGCAGCATTGTTGCAGCTCCCGTGCAGGTGTATCCGGTAGTGCGAGCCATGGAGGATGTTTGTGAAGCGATATCATATTCATCGAAAAGATCATACCTATAGACCTTTGATATTCCATTCTCGATTCCTTCAATTACTACACGCATAACAGTGAAATCTTTTTCATGGTTTTCATATTTCCATTTCGGAAAGAGCAATGCCGCCGCTACCTTCAGAGGACTAACCCTTATCTCACCTGCCTGTATCTCTCCTTTGCTGAAGAATCCCATGTCTCTTAATATTTCCATCAGTTTAGCATGGCCGGGGTAACGAAGGGTTTTTTCCTTCATATTTGTTATCTCCATCGTTTTTACCAGCGATCTTAATCCGTCTGAATTGAAGGACTCCAGTGTGCCGATCTCCTCAAATTCGACTTCTTCGATTTCCGAGAGTGCGGGTTTCACTACCACTTTTCCATTTTCCACCAGACGGGCGGGTCTTGTATATTCCTCCAGGACATCGATGGGGGAAAAAGGTGCTT
The DNA here is from genome assembly GCA_013695775.1 of Chitinophagales bacterium. Lineage (GTDB taxonomy): Bacteria > Bacteroidota > Bacteroidia > Chitinophagales > UBA10324 > JACCZZ01. Next base: position 4,936 of record JACCZV010000132.1, read on the forward strand.
TGTATTGAAATGGCATGGTTCTGCGAAAAGGGAGTCCTCCTACCAGACAAATAAATTGTGATACCTCCATTCTCTCATTATGATAACCAAGAATAATATTGTCCATGCCGGGAGCAACACCACAATCCACAACGGCTGTAACATTCTGTTCTCTCGCCAATTCATCCAGTAAAAAGGGATCTTCAGGGAAGAATGAGATGTCTACAATATTTTTTCTATTGGAAATCACTGTACGCAGCATTTCGAACCCCATAAAACCAGGAACCGCGCCGATCACTAAATCTGCATTTGCAATTACGGAAGTAATATGCTGAGAATTAGAAAGGTCTGCTTCCTCCGTTTCGATATTAGCGGTAAATGGTAATAAATCTAAATTTCTCTTATTAATGTCAACACTTGTAACATTATAAAACTTTGCAAGATCAACGGCGATTGCACGGCCTACCATACCGCAGCCGAGAACAGTAATTTTTTTCATAAAATTATCATTGAGTCCTGCTATTTCTTTTCAAACAACTCCTTTAATCTCTTTACCAGAGCAATCTCCTTCATCTTCTCTTTTGCCTCCTGCACTGGTGATCCGAAATAAGTTTTTCCTCCTTTTATTGAAGAGGGAACGCCGGACTGAGCATATACAACAGCACCTTTCCCAACAACAAGATCTTTATTCACGCCAACCTGCCCCAGAGGATTACATCATCTTCAATTGTAGTTACACCTGCAACACCAACCTGGGCGGCAAACAGACAATTTCTGCCAACCACCGTATCATGACCAATGTGAACCTGATTGTCAAGCTTGGTTCCTTCTCCAATTACGGTATCGCCCGACACGCCTTTATCAATGCTGCAACTTGCGCCAATTTCTACACGATCATGAATGATCACTCTTCCGCATGAATGCATTTTTATATATCCTGAAGCATCTTTTTTAAAATAAAATGCATCACTCCCGATAACAGTATTTGCATGAATTACACAATCATTTCCAATGATGCAATGGTCATAAATACTGACGTTGGAATGGATGATACATCGTTCTCCAATAACTACATTGCTGCCTATGAAACATCCTGGCTGAATGATAGTGTCCTTACCTATTTCTGCAGATAAACTTAGGGGCTGACTCGACTTATTAAAGGGCCTGAATTGTTTAGTTAGGATATTATATTCACTGAACGGATCTTTAGAAATTAATAGATGTTTTCCCTGGGGTGGTTCTACTTCCCTATCAATTAAAATTACTGAAGCCAAAGACCGCAGCGCTTTATCATAGTATTTAGGATGATCTACAAAAGTAAGGTCCCCATTCCTCACCATATGGATTTCATTCAGCCCCTTTAATTCATAATTCGGATCACCAATCAAGGTCGCATTAATGTAGGTATTGATGACTGATAGCTTGATGGGAGGATTTAAATCCATTAAATAAAGTTGTGTGGTAAAGGTAGATAGAATGCAAAACTAATTGTGTCTAAAGCGGTAGGCAGATAAGATAAGATGAGCAGTTAAAAAATAGATCTTGATTGGTTGTAATGCGAATAGGTATGTGCACTTCAAAATGATTAAAATCTATCTTTGTCCAAACCACCTG
>JACCZV010000166.1 GCA_013695775.1 Chitinophagales bacterium
TTGGTTTTTATTCATCCTTTGTAGTCTTCATGCGCGCTATCACTGTTTCACCGCCGCGCACATATTGATTCAGTTGAACAATTACCTCTGCTTCAAGCGGAAGAAGCAGGTCAACACGTGAACCAAATTTGATGAAGCCGAATTCCTCTCCTTGCCTTACCGTGTCATTCTCTTTCATGTAATTCACAATCCTTCTGGCAAGAATGCCTGCAATCTGTCGAATCAGCAGCTCGAAATGCTCGTTGCCAATGACTGCTGTAGTTCGCTCGTTTTCTATTGAAGACTTGGGATGCCATGCCACCAGGTATTTGCCCTGATGATGCTTCACATATTTTACCTTGCCGCTTATTGGATTGCGATTTACGTGCACATTAGCCGGTGACATAAAAATTGAAACCTGCTTTCTCGGCGATTTAAAAAATTCCTCCTCTACTACTTCTTCAATCACCACCACCTTGCCATCGGCGGGAGCAATGATCAGATCAGCATTAATATCCGTCGTCCTATCGGGATTTCTAAAAAATGAGATAATAAATAAAAAGAAAAGGATTGATACAATTACAAGTGCCAGGATCAATACAGCAGGCAAATCAAAAAGTCTATTTAATAATACATTTATGACTATCAGCAGCGTCAATATAACCATCAATGTGCTCTTGCCCTCCCTGTGAATTTTCATCATGAAAGATATTTCTATTTCAGTTCAACAATATAACAATCATATAAAACAAAAATACAAAAGGAAGGCAAAAAATAAACGCATCGAATCGGTCCAGAAAACCACCATGCCCTGGCAGTAATTTTCCTGTGTCCTTTATTCCTGCGGCTCTCTTCATCATAGATTCAACAAGATCTCCTAACGTACCAAAAACAGAGACAATAGCCCCCACAACCATCCACCCTATCGGATTGAACTGATGGAAATATCCTGAAAGAATCCATCCGGCCAATAGGGTAGATGCCAATCCTGTAAAAAAACCCTCCCATGATTTTTTAGGAGAAACTGATGGCATAATCCTGTTGCGCCCAAATATGGAACCTGCAAAGTATGCCATAGTATCATGTAACCAAACAAGCAAAACGATGCCTAAAATAACGCCCGACCTTTCAGGAAACCATGCAGCATTCTCATGATGATACGAGAAAAATATTGCCATAGAAAGCGGAAACGAAATATAGATAACCCCCATAGCATTTAACGCTGCATTGCGAAGTGGTGAATTGCTTTTTAAAAATAGTTCAAGAATGAGGTACCCAAGCAACAGCGGTACGATAAGAAAATAGATGTAATCATTTATGAAAAATAAAAACCGAAAGCCGGTGCTGAGCAGATAAAAAATGATGGTGCCGGAGACCATCGAATAAACAAATGCTTTCTTTTTCTGCTCAATACGGTACTCTTGCTGCGGCGCAATAAGTAATTGATATTCCCAAAGGCAGCCGGTATGTATAATGAGCATCAGGGCCAAAAACCCAAATTCATGAATCGTTAAACCCGCCAGCATAACGGCTCCGAATCCAATAGCCGTTAAGGTTCTTTTCAAAAGCTCATTCATTATGCTTACTATTCAAAGACCAGACACATAATATATGAGTCATTGCTTATTAAATTGGAATTACATGCTTAATTATATTTTCGGCTTCTAAATAATCTGTAAGGGTAACCAGTACGCTAATTTCACCTAAGGTGATATAAGACGAATCCTGCTGATTCAGAAGCACCGCATCAATAGAATTTTCTCTAAGAATAGATTGCACCATCACGGCCTGATGCAACTTAGAGGTGACAAATACTTTAATCCAATCTTCGTCCCGCATTGTTCTGATATAATAATCAGTAGATGAATTTTCTCTGATCACTTAGGCGCTTAAAAGAATAAAGGAGTATGATAGATAACAAGGTTGAAATTAAAATGATATATGCTGGCAATGGCTCATCGGCCATAATATTAAACTGAATGAATCCATGCTCATGGAGATAAGCTAACACCACCTGGCCACCATTATTCAGGGCATGGGCGATGATAGGCACCCACAGATTTCCACTCCAATAAAATAAATATCCCAGCAATGCACCTAAAAGCAGCCGCGGCAGAAAGCCATAAAATTCAAAATGAATGAAGCTGAAAACAACTGCCGTGACCCATATGGCTACATGAATGTTTTTCCACCACTCCTTCATCACCTGCTGAATACAGCCCCGAAAAAGCAACTCCTCACTTATTGCCGGTAGTAATGCGATTAATATTAGGTTGATTGCAAGATCAGTGGGCAATGGCATTTTCAGAAACAATTGTGTAAGCTTTTGAGCTGCATCTTCAGCCTCTCTCATCATTTTTTCAACATCATTGAAGGTAGCCGGAAGATTCAACTCCTGGTTCATCTCATAAGTAAAGCTGATGAATGGAGCTACAATAGAAAAGATCACAATAGCAAGCAAGACTAATGAAAGCCGAAGCCGGGTATTCAATCTTAAAAAATCACCGCCTGGAAATTTCATAACAGCAAAAAGAATTGCAGGTATTAAGAATGCCCCAATGGAAGACATAAATTGGAGAAACTTAAGCGCATTTACCTGATTTTTATTCAAAGCAACTGCGTCAGGGTTGGTTATTGCATTCTGGGTTACCAGATCAATTGTAGTGATACCAAATAATGGTTTTACAAGGTACATTCCCAGCAGGGTAAACAGCGATAAAAAGGTGATGCTCATTACCGTCAGATACAGCAGTTGAATGAGCGGATGCATGCCATCCATAAGAAAACGTCCGCGAGTCATGCGGGCAAAAGTCGTAATTTTGACTATGATTTTAAATGAATTCCTCTTTCACTCATTTTAAAAAACCATGATCATCATTAAACCGGCAAGAACAGTTGAATGGTAAAGATTGGAACAATTGAATTGGGTGACTTCCCCTTGCTCCTCGCACCGATGGAAGATGTCAGCGATCCGCCTTTTAGGGTGGTTTGCAAATTAAATGGCGCCGACCTTATGTACACCGAATTCATATCTTCGGAAGGACTGATACGTAACGCTCGCAAAAGCGTGCAGAAGCTCGACATTTATGA
>JACCZV010000168.1 GCA_013695775.1 Chitinophagales bacterium
GAAGCGCCCTCTTCATTACAACGAAGAGCCACCTTCCACGCAATCGAATTCTCGTCGAGTGCACCGAATATCAATCCTTTCTTTTCTCTAAGTAAATTGTTAGCCATCAGGTAGCGTTTGCAGCAAATGTAATTATCAATTTACTATCGTTCAATTTACATAGCCTCATTAGTGACGTTCTTCTATGTGACGTTAGTTTAATCTAATGAGCAATCTAATATCTAACATCACCCATATTTCAAAATGAATACTTTGAAGAGTGAATCAACGCCATATTCACCTTCAGTTAAGCAGCTCTGCCGCATTCTGCAGGGCAGCGGCTGTTATTTTCTCTCCTGAAATCATCTGAGCGATGGCTCTAATCTTTTCCTGTTTATCCAGACAACGTATATTGGTATGTGTTTTCCCCTTTATGGTCTCTTTATATACAAAATAATGCATGTCTCCTTTTGCTGCGATGTGCGGAAGATGCGTGATACAAATGACCTGATGTTTTGTTGACAGTTCTTTTATTATGGTAGAAACTTTCATTGCGGTTTCTCCGGAAATACCGGTATCTATTTCATCAAAAATCAGTGTAGGTAGGGACGAAGACGAGGCAATCAGCGATTTCAAACAGAGCATCAATCTCGATAACTCACCCCCCGAAGCAATTTTTCTTATCTCCTGAAAAGCACTTCCCTTATTTGAAGAAAACAAAAACCGCAGATAATCCATTCCGTAGGCATTCATCTCTTCTGATGATTCATGCTCAATTTTAATTTCTGCGTGAGGCATACCGACGGCCTTCAGCATCCGGTTTACTGATTGTGTAATAACAGGTATTTGCTTTGTTCTGTTAGAAGAAATTTTTTTCGCAATGGCTATAAGCTCTTTCTGTTCTAGTCTTATCTTCTCTTCTAAATCTTCCAGGTCAACATGGTGAAAGCTTATGGATTGTATGCTTGCTTCCAGATTTCTCAATATTTCTAAAAGTTCTGCAATAGTTCCGGCGTGGTGCTTTTTCTGGAGCTTATAAATAATATTCAACCTTGCATGAATTTGGTCTAATCGATCAGGCTCTGGAGTTAACTCCTGCTGCCGGCTTTGTATCTCGTCCTCTATATCACCAAGCTCAATACGTGCACTTTCCAATCTTAGAATCAATTCCTCTGCGCGCTCGTAATATTTCTTTGCACCATTAAGCAACCCAATCACCTGCTTTAACTGATGCTTTATGCTAAATTCCGAATCACTCATCAACTCAATGGCATTAGAAAGATTTTTTTTGATTTCTTCGGTATGCTCAAGCAGCTTTTGTTCCTGCTCGAGTATCTCATCTTCTCTATCAACAAGTGATACGCCTGCAAGCTCACTATACTGAAAATTGAGGTAGTCAAGTTCCTTCACTTCACGCATATGCTGTTCACGAAGCGCATCTCTTCTATTTCCATTTTCAATATAGGATTTAAAGCGTATCCGGAATTGAGCAACTTCTTCTTCATGTTTTGCAAGTGAGTCAAGGAGGGCAAGTTGAAAGTGCATGGTAGTCAGTTCCTGAGACTGAAGTTGATTGTGGGTGTCCACCAAAAGATTTCCAAGAGATTTCATCACGAATAATGTGACAGGAGTATCATTAATGAATGCCCTGGATTTTCCTGCAGAAGAAAGCTCTCTTCTTAAAATCAACTGCTCCTCAAGATCTAAATCATTCAGCTTGAGATATTGCTTAACATCATCTCCAATTTTATCGAAGTAAGCTTCAACGATACATTTTTTCTGTTTGTCATAAAGAACAGAGGCGTCTGCCCTTTCACCGAGCACAAGCGAGAGCGATTCAATGGCTATAGATTTTCCTGCGCCTGTTTCTCCTGTAATTACGGTAAGCTTATCAGAAAATTCAAGCTCGAGATTTTCTATAATTGCATAATTGCTTATGGATAGCTTGCGCAGCATGATCCCAAAATTAACAATGATGCAAAACAATTAAGGGCTTAGCAATTGTTAATTTTCAACAGCAACAGTTAGGCATAAGCCTTTGCGATACAAATATTAACTGATCACCCCTTTTCAGTTCGAACTCATAATTAACTGATATTTTGAAGAATTGGATGGATCAAGCTTTGATAAAAGCTGTACGGCGGTGGTTTTTTCCTGTGGTGTTGCTTTGGAATAAATACCCATCAGTTCTTCTTGTTTGCCCTGCATGAAAACCTGAAGAATCATCGAGTTTGGAACATCCTCATTCATCTCTGTCAGTAGATTCAGGCATTCTGTGATAGGCTTTCGTGACACGTCAGCATTCTCATACATTTTATCCATCCCATCCCGGTGATATTTGTATAATACTGTTCGGGCATTATCAAGTTTTGAATTCAAAAGGTTGTTTATGAGCCAGTACCTATTCCGTGTGCCATCGTATGATTTCCATCCATTTTCGGGGGCAGATTGCGCAGCATTTATGATGGTCTGCGCCTTCTGAAAATATGGTGTTCCACCTGACGGTGCGAAACTATCATTATCGAGTCCAATGATAGTATATGCATAATATGCAAGTATAGAAGTAAGATTTGAAAGCAATGTATTCTCATTGAATTCGAGGGGCTGATATTCAGCATATTGAAATTGGAAATCTTTATCTACCCATTTTAACATAGTGGAATTAAAGGATGAATTAAAGACAGGGCGGTTGCTCTGCACTGTAAGTTGTGCAGAGAATTTATCCGACGATATCTCCTGTGTTACATTAATCAGCATACTGCATTCAATCCGTTCATTCGGCGCATAAATTTCACTCGTCCATTTACGGTTATTCATGAACTCATAAATGGATTTTTGTAGTGTTTGAAAAATTTTCGGGTCTGCAGTCTGAAGTTGGGCTGTAATCACTTTCACAGTGCAATTTAATTCCTGGGAAAAGGCCTGTGAAGAAATTATAGAGAAAGCAATAATTGCTGCGAATGTTTTCATGATTTAAGAATGTTTTTTGAAACGGTGCGGTCAACTGAAACACCATTGACTGAGCTTGAACTATTGGAGGTAAGGGTTATTATAAATTTAACGATATCGTTAGCTACGTCTCGTTTGCTTTTTAGCTTATAAGGATACTGATTGTTCTCTTTATCAATAATAGTGATTTGATTGGAATCGTGTTGAAAGCCAGCACCAGAATCATTGAGTGAGTTGAGCACTATAAAATCCAGATTCTTCTTTTGTAATTTTTCTTTTGCATTGACTAATTCATTGGACGTTTCTAATGCAAAGCCTACAAGCATTTGGCCTTGCTTTTTGCGCTGGCCCAGGGTGTGAAGTATATCGACCGTTTTTACCAGCTTCAGATTCAACTGATCTTTATCTTTTTTTATTTTTTCTGAAAATATCTCCTGAGGAGTATAATCAGCAACTGCAGCAGCCATAATGGTAATGTCGGCACTATTGAATAATCGATCTGTTTCAATATACATTTCGTGTGCCGATGTTACATGTGTAACTTGTATGTTTTGATGTTTTGGACGAAGCATTATAGGGCCAAGCACCAATTCAACAGCTGCTCCTGCCTGAGCGAGCGCTTCAGCAAGCGCAATACCCATTTTGCCCGAGGAATGATTGCCAATATACCTGACAGCATCTATTGCTTCATGGGTGGGACCTGCTGTGACCAGTGCTTTTTTTCCTGACAGTGCCTTAATTTGATTAGTATTCCTTGTAAAAAAATCTTTAATATAATCGACAATAATTTCTGGTTCAGCCATTCTGCCACTCCCTACCAGACCACTCGCTAATTCGCCGTGTTCAACTGGAATAATATGATTACCATAAGAAAATATTGTATCAATGTTATCTTTAGTAGCTGAATGATTCCACATGTCTTCATCCATTGCCGGCGCGATGGTAACAGGACATCTTGCTGATAGATAGACGGCAGTCAATAAGTTATCGCAAAGTCCATTTGCAAACTTAGCAATGGTATTGGCGGAAGCCGGCGCAACAACCATCAGATCGGCCCACAATCCGAGCTCTACATGATTCGTCCAAAGTGATGTTTTATTGTCGAAAAGATCCGTTAAAACTTCAGACTTTGACAGAGTTGAAAGAGTAAGAGGTGATATAAAGTTGATGGCATCTTTTGTCATTATTACTTTCACAGATGCGCCTTCCTTAATCAAGTGGCGAATGATCAAAGCGCTTTTATAGGCAGCTATACTGCCTGTAACTCCCATCAAAATCTTTTTTCCAACAAGGGAATTCAAGTGCTTTGATTTGATGTTTGGAAATATATAAATTAAGCTATGTGGCTGCTAACAAAACGCAATTAAAGCTTATTTTATTCTTCGGAGGGATCTTCCTTAGCAGGATTGCGGAAATAAACCTTGTCGTCCATAAATTCCTGTGTTGCTATAAGAGTAGCATCAGGCATTTTCTCGTAGTGCTTTGAAATCTCAATTTGCTCCCTGTTTTCATGTATTTCCTCAAGGTTGTCTGTAGTGGTAGCAAACTCTTCAAGCTTTCCATGTAACTCCTCTTTTAGTGTAGAGGAAATTTGGTTTGCTCTTTTTGCGATCACAACGATTGATTCATACAAATTACCCGTTTTGCTTTGCAGATATGCAACACTTTTTGTCTCCAGTATAGGAGATGCAGGATTATTTCCGTTTCGTTTATTCTTGTTCATCAGTTTTAATTTTGTTTAAATTTTTTATAGACGACTCATATAAATTTGTTGCCTCTTGCAGGTACGGACTTGTGCTATACCTAACCAAGAAATTCTGGTAGCTATCAATGGTATTTTGATATCGCTCTCTCTGTTTTTGCGTCACACTGTTTGAAGCATAGAGGAAATTTGATTTAACGATCATAAACAATGCACGTTCGGCATCAGGGCTGTCGGGGTACTGCCGCATCATATTACGAAAAGCTACCGCAGCGGAATTGTATTTTCCCATTTTATAATATAACTCAGCGCTACGAAAAGCCTTTAGCTCAAGCTTTCTCCGCAAATCGTCAATCATCTGGTTTGCATCTGCAACATATTTGCTCGATGGATATTGATTGATGAAAATTTGGAACTCATTTATTGCTTTTTCACTGTAGGATTGCTCAAGTTCAAGATCCGGTGACAATTGGTAGTAACACTTAGCATTCATAAATAAACATTCTTCCGCACGGGGATTTGAAATATATGTGGTTGAAAAACTTTTGAAATAATATGCGGCTAACAGATATTCATTAAGATGGTAATGTGTGTAGGCATAATAATAAGAGATGTCTTCCATCTCCTTGCTCGCCTTATAAAAAGTTACTAATTCATCGAAGAGAGGAAGAGCCTTATAATATTGACCGGCATCATAGTATTCTCTTGCTTTTTGCAGCTTTAATCCATAATCAGTACTCTTTAAAACCTCCTGATACTGGCTGCATCCCGCAATTGTAATCGCCCCCGAAATTATAAAAAACAGAATCTTATTACTCCTTCTCAAGGCGTCCGTAAAATAAATTATCATTGGGGGTAAAGATAAGGGGAAATCATGAAAACGATGAGTTTGCTCTTTTCTTATATGGTTATTCCTGAATGTCTTAAACTTCTGATGTTGAAATGTTGACCCTTCCTACAACTGTCTAATAAATCGTTTATCGTTACTTTTGCGCCACTACGCTTTCGGGAAAATGTTTGCGATTTCATAACCCTAATCTTCGATCGATGGATTTATTCGAAAAGTTACTTCAAAACCGGGGACCTATTGGTCAATATTCTAAAATTGCTCATGGCTATTTTTCTTTCCCAAAGTTAGAGGGTGAGATTTCCAATCGAATGATATTCAGGGGTAAAGAACGCATTATATGGAGCTTAAATAATTATCTTGGAATGGCCAATCATCCGGAGATTAGAAAAACGGATACTGAGGCTGCTGCCCGGTGGGGACTTGCCTATCCAATGGGCGCGAGAATGATGTCAGGTAATTCAGATTTACATGAGGAACTTGAAAATGAGCTTGCCGGATTCGTGGATAAAAAAGAAGCAATTCTTTTCAATTACGGTTACCAGGGAATTATGTCGGCGATTGATTGCCTAGTTGATCGTCGTGATATTATTGTCTATGATGCAGAATCCCATGCATGTATAATTGATGGGTTGAGAATGCATTTAGGTAAAAGGTTTGTCTATGCTCACAATGATATTGAGAGTTGTGAGAAACAACTTCAGCGCGCTACGGAACTTGGAAATGAGACAGGTGGTGCAATATTGGTTATCACTGAAGGTGTATTCGGAATGGGTGGCGATCAGGGGAAGCTGAAGGAGATTGTTGCACTTAAGAAAAAATACAGCTTCCGGTTGATGGTTGATGATGCGCATGGCTTCGGCACCATGGGAAAGACTGGTGCAGGCACAGGTGAAGAGCAAGGAGTTCAGGATGAGATTGATCTCTATTTCTCAACATTTGCAAAATCAATGGCGAGCATTGGAGCATTCATGGCAGGTGATGAACAGGTGATAGAATATATCCGCTACAACTCACGCTCGCAGATATTCGCTAAAGCTTTGCCTATGCCATTTGTAGAGGGAAATCTAAAACGACTTGAGCTTCTTCGCACAAATCCTGAGCTTAAAGCAAAACTATGGGAGAATGTAAATGCACTCCAGAATGGATTGAGGGAACGTGGCTTCGACATTGGAAATGCCAACACTCCTGTGACTCCTGTTTACTTTAAAGGGTCTCCTTCTGAAGCTGCAAATATGATTATGGATATTCGTGAAACCTATAATATTTTTCTTTCTATCGTTGTATATCCTGTAGTTCCGAAAGGAGTGATGTTATTAAGGCTGACTCCCACTGCAGTGCATACACAACAGGACATTGAAGAAACCCTTGATTGTTTCAGTGAGGTTGCTGAGAAGTTAAAAGCAGGAACTTATATGTCTCAGAAATTGGTTGGAGTTTGATATTACAGTGAATTATAATTCATAGAAATTAAGATAGACTAATCAACGAATGCCGCCGATTGCGGATTCTATCTTCTTATATAAGAGATTCGAAACCGGTACCAGGGGAAGCCGTACTACATTTTCGCAAATCCCTAAGATATGAAGGGCTGCCTTAACTCCTGCCGGACTCACTTCTTCAAAGAAAAGGTTCATAAACTCAAGGAGCTTGAAATGCAAATCCCTGGCTTCCAAAAAATTTCCTTTCAAGGATTCATTCACCATGGTTGAAAATTCTTTAGGAAAGGTCTGAGCTACTACAGAGATTACGCCGTCCATTCCGAAGCTAATAAGAGGCAGCGTGATTATATCATCTCCGGAAATAACTAAAAAATTTTCAGGCTTATCTTTCACTATTTGCATGCATTGCGCAAAGTTTCCTGAGGCTTCTTTAACACCTATAAATTTATTGCTTGCATTTGCTAATCTGGTGGTGGTTTCTGCCGATATGTTCGAAGCTGTTCTTCCGGGTACGTTATAAATAATTATAGGCAGGGGAGAGGATTCAGCAATTTTCATAAAATGCTGATAGATGCCTTCCTGCGAAGGCTTGTTATAGAAGGGACTTACCGAAAGGATAGCGTTATATCCTGTGGCCTCAAATTCCTTTAACTCTTGTATGAGACCCGCAGAATTGTTGCCTCCCAGACCGGCTACCAACAGAACTCTGCCGTTAACAATTTTTGCAGTGAACCTCCAAACTTGCTTTCTTTCCTCGGGGGTAAGTGTGACGGATTCACCCGTAGTGCCAAGCGAAACAAAATAATCGATTCCATTATCAATGTTTAAATGAATCAATTTTTCAAGAGATTTCCAATCTATTTCACCATCCATTTTAAATGGTGTAATCAAGGCAACACCCGTACCTCGAAATTGTTTGTCAGCCATCAGTTAATAGGAGGGTTGAAAATCATCAATAAAAAAATTATAAGCAGAATAATATTTAGCAGAGACCGTTCGAAACCAATTTCAAAACATTTCCATGTATACACGCAATTGTCCCATAAGCAGCTTTAAATCATCCCTGCCTCTCATGTCAATCATAAAATCGTATGAATGAACTTTTGTTTTGTTATAGTGACCAATTCTAAAACCCGCCCTTGACATCGCCGAGACGTATTCCAGCGGCAGGTTCTCATCAATGTACGCATTCACAAGAATGTCGAATTTCTTGGCGATAAATTCTTCCACTAAATTACCCTGTGGCTCGTAGTGCCAGTTAATGTCTTTTTTATTGAAATAAGGAAAATTGAAATTGATGGGTGCCTTCGGGAAATTGTAATAACCCAACAGCGATATTTTTTTATTTTCCCGGCGAAGAGAATCAGCAAATGAGCCTACTATTGCAGTTCGATCAACATCAGAGGCATCGAACAAAATTCCAATTTCATGCGCGTCATAGTACTTTACTACTTTCCGGTCTACGTGGTGAAATTTCAATTCTTTTTTAAGAAGATATAAATGCGCCAGCCGCCGAAAGTTGTTGAATATCTTCATCTCTGTTTAGTCTTCAAAAAATCCCATCGAAGAAAATTTTCTGATTCTTGCATCAACACGTTCCTTAGGTGTAAGATCTTTCAGGTCTATCAACTGTTTCTTTATCTCACGTTTAAGTATCTTAACCATTTCTTCCGGATTATTATGTGCTCCGCCGAGGGGTTCCCGTATTATACCATCAATAAGCTTAAATTCAAACATATGTTTGGCATCAAGCTTCAGCTCTTCAGCGGCAAGCTCTTTATAGTTCCAGCTGTGCCATAAGATTGAAGAGCATGACTCAGGAGAGATTACTGAATACCACGTATTTTCAAGCATCAGAACCTTGTCACCGATACCAATTCCGAGGGCACCGCCCGAGGCGCCCTCCCCTATAATGATGCAGATGACTGGTACCTTAAGCAACATCATCTCATAAAGATTTCGTGCTATCGCTTCGGCCTGGCCACGCTCCTCCGCCTCCAGGCCTGGAAATGCACCCGGAGTATCTATTAGTGTTACAATGGGCATGTTAAATTTTTCAGCAAGCTTCATTAAGCGAAGGGCTTTCCGGTAACCTTCCGGATTGGCCATCCCGAAATTTCGGTATTGACGCTGCTTGGTATTAACACCCTTTTGCTGACCGATGAACATGATAGATTCATTGTCCAGCTTTCCCATTCCACCAACCATAGCTTTATCGTCGCCTACATTTCTATCTCCATGCAGCTCTATAAAATTGCTGCATAACTGCGCTATATAATAAAGTGTGTATGGCCTTTCTGGATGGCGTGATAGCTGCACCCGCTGCCATCCATTGAGATTGGCAGATATGCTTTTGCGGCTTTCTACGATTTTATCTTCAAGCTCTTTTATTGCCGGAGCCACATCATCCTTTCCGCCTTCGCCGATCTTTTTCAGCTTCTCCAGTTGTTCCTGCAATTCTTCGATTGGCTTCTCAAAATCGAGATATATCATTCACACCATTTTAATGGGAAACAAAAATATCAAAATATGAAGGAAGCAGGTGAATTGAATATTTAGGGAAAGAAGAAAAGTTTACATTTGTGGCAAGTATATTTTGGTCCGGTAGTTTAGTTGGTTAGAATGCCGCCCTGTCACGGCGGAGGTCGTGGGTTCGAGTCCCATCCGGACCGCAATTATATTAGAGAACCCCACGTTGCTAACATTAGGAGCTTTTCCTTTTTATCTGGAATGTGTTAGACTTTTAATTCACTGAACTTATCAATGAATTACGCTCATGCTGCACGATGAAATCATAGGTTGCAAGATAAAAACCTCCTGACCAACAAACGGGAACGCAACAAACCGACTCTCTTTCGCACCGCCACACTTATAAAATATTTGGTGCCTGATAATTCTGGAACCTCAGAAATTACAATTGCTAATCAACGGTAAGGTGATGAGAACGATTTCACTTAACCAAAAAGGTGCAGGACAAATTATTATTAATGCTTTGAATTATCAGCAGGTAATTATTCCCTATTCTTTAAGTATTGACGGAAAAATTATTGATAGTAAGCAAATGGTTTTAACCAGGTAAAGCTGCATTAGATTGCACCCGATGCCGGTTGATTTCTTCAGCCGGCATCGCTTTTTTTTACAGTGTATTTTATTCCCTGGAT
>JACCZV010000173.1 GCA_013695775.1 Chitinophagales bacterium
GCATATAGCTGTGCAAAAAATTGCCTGACGGTGCACATTCCGGTTGCGAATGCGAGCGTCTGATCCCGATAATAGCCTGAACGAAAGTCGCCATCCTTAAAAACTTTTGACAATGCGATCTGAGCTACTTCCTTGCCATCGCCAAAAATTCCAAATTTCGCTTTGCCGCGCAAAACCTCTTTGCGTCCCAACAAGCTCACCTCTCTGCTTACTACTGCAAGGCGATAATCTTCAATCACCTGCTTTTTGAATTCCTCAAATGTCAACTGTCCTTCCCTGGCTGATAAGCCACTTTGCATCTTCATTGCTGACATGATAGATTTTTTTCAAAAATAATAAAACCCATAGGAACCCTTATCCGTTTTTAAAACTCATTGGTTCAAGATTTGTTTGATCTCAAATCATATTTATACCTTCCATACTGATTGATTGATTTAATAAGTGTTTAAGTATCTTAAAAATTTGTTAAAAGAGTTAACCTCGTCATAAATGGTTGGTATGCTGGACAACTTTTTGATAGCTTTGACAATCTTAAAATTCTTTATGAATAACGTTCTCTTTCTGTTATTTCTGCTGCCCGCTTTTACATTGGCTCAGGATAAGAAAGCTCTTCCAACCGTTTCTGCAACTCCATCAGTTCAGAAAGTTCAAATGCATGACAATGCTGGTGCGTTTAGATTTGTAGAAGAGACCTGGGACTTTAAAGAGATTTCACAAGGCATTCCTGTAAGTCATGTTTATGAGTATGAAAATTCAGGAAAGGAACCATTGATCATCAGCCAAGTTACAGCTTCATGCGGCTGCACAACTCCGGAATGGACGAAAGAGCCGGTGTTGCCAGGTAAAAGGGGAATAGTGAAAGTAACCTACAATGCAGCCAAAGAGGGTACATTCACAAAAACGGTAACCATTTTATCAAATACAGGCGCGCCGAAATATCTTACCATTAAGGGAGATGTTGTCTCTAACATGGATGCGCCTGCCCATCAGTAAGAATCACAATAGTTAATCAACTCAACTTTTAAAACTCAACCTTAGATCAGATGAAAAAAATCATTTTCTCAGTAGCAGTGATTATGGCAATCGCCTTTCAGGGATTTGCTCAGAATGAGGCTCCTAACGCGACACCCGCAGATAATCCGAACGCAGGTGACTTTGCCTTTAATGAAGAAACACATGACTTTGGCAAAATTGCAAAGGGCACGCCGGTAACTTATGAATTCAGCTTTACTAACAGCGGTAAAGAGCCTATTGTGCTCAGCAACGTGCAGTCATCTTGCGGTTGCACCACTCCTAAATGGCCTAAAGAACCTGTTCTACCGGGCAAGTCTGCTTCAATCAATGTTCAATATAATGCAGCTAATGCCGGGGGTTTCAATAAGTCTATTACAATCACTTCGAATGCAAGGACTCCTTCAAAAGTCCTTTACATCAAAGGAACTGTGGATGCCACCAGTGACCAGACTACACCGGAAAAGCAGCCTAATATGCTAAACGCGCCTAATAATTAATTCACAATAAATTTCTTTTGAGCTCCGGAAGCCAAGCTTTCCGGAGCTTTTTTTTGTGTGAATGCAGCTCTACATGCTTTCTTATCTACCAAATAATAGTTCCCTTCGCACTTGCTCTACCCTCCGGCGAATTGAAAATGATACAGAATGCAGTCTTATTTTTTCTTTAGCTGTTCCTTCATCTCATGTAATTTCATTAGTGCTTCAATTGGTGTTAAGGTATTCGGGTCAACATTTTCCATCCATTCCTTGAGCCGTGCAATTTCAGGATCGTCTGTAAAAATACTGAGCTGCATATCTCTGACAGGTAGTTTTCTAATCTTACTTTTAAGATTTCTGGCAATGGTCTTTTCTTCCAGTTCCGAGAGTATCTCATTAGCACGGATTACTACCGAAGACGGAATCCCGGCCATCTTTGCTACGTGAATCCCGAAACTGTGCTGGCTACCGCCGGGCTGCAATTTTCTAAGAAAAATCATCTTATTGTCCATCTCCTTTACGGAGACATTGTAGTTTTTTATGCGGTCAAATTTTTTCTCCAATTCATTCAATTCATGATAATGTGTAGCGAAAAGAGTTTTAGGTTTTCCTTTAGGATGATCGTGTAAAAATTCCGCGATAGCCCATGCTATGGAGATCCCGTCATAGGTGCTGGTGCCTCTTCCAATTTCGTCGAGAATAATAAGAGAGCGATCTGAGATGTTGTTAAGAATGCTGGCTGTTTCAGTCATCTCAACCATAAAAGTTGATTCGCCGGTAGAAAGATTATCAGAGGCGCCCACGCGTGTAAAAATTTTATCTACCACCCCGATCCGTGCCGAGGAAGCGGGCACAAAGCTTCCAATCTGTGCCATTAAAACGATGAGTGCATTTTGGCGAATAAAAGCAGATTTGCCAGCCATATTTGGCCCTGTAATAATCATGATCTGCTGATATTCATCATCAAGCCGAACATCATTTGGAACATAGGTAGTATCGTGGCCAAGCTGTTGTTCAATTACCGGATGTCTGCCATCTTTTACTTCGAGCTCATAACCATCATGCAACTGCGGCCTGCAGTATTGATTTTTCAATGCGGCAAATGAGAAGGCAAGGAGGCAATCTATATGTCCTATAACTTGTGCATCAACCTGAATATGGAACACATAGTCTTTAAGAGAGCTTACCAGTGCTTCAAATAATTTAAGCTCGAGCTGCAGAATCTTTTCTTCTGCTCCTAAAATCTTCTCCTCATATTCCTTTAACTCAGGAGTGATGTACCGTTCTGCATTCACCAGAGTTTGTTTTCGGATCCATTGCTGGGGCACTTTGCTTTTGTGTGCGTTTGTAACTTCAAGGTAGTAGCCAAAAACATTGTTAAATGAAACTTTAAGAGAGGATATACCTGTTTGATCCTGTTCTGTCTTTTGAATTTTAATCAGATATTCTTTTCCTGAATGGGTAATTTGTAACAGCATATCGAGGTCCTCGGAAATTCCATCTTTTATAATGCCCCCCTTTTGGGCAACAGGTGGAGCGTCGTCACGAATCTCTTTCTCAATACGATCTTTCATTAATTCGCAGGGATTGAGCTGGTCTGCTATTTTTTTGAAAACCGTCTCTTCACGGTCTGTAAACAATTTCTTTATCTTGCTGATAGCTACCAAAGCCTTTTTAATCTGGATGACCTCCCTCGGATTTATTTTACCCAAAGAAACCTTAGCGATGAGGCGTTCAAGATCTCCGATTTGTCGGATGAGGATAGAGAGATGTTTAGATAACTCAGGATCTTTTATCAGAAGCTCTACAAGATCATGTCGCTCAGCAATTGGCTGTATCTCCTTTAATGGAAGCACAAGCCATTTACGGAGTGTACGGGCACCCATGGGG
>JACCZV010000197.1 GCA_013695775.1 Chitinophagales bacterium
AAATCGCTTACTACAACACCGCCATGCGTTGATGCATGAAGGAACTTGTTATTCACAAGATAAATCCCCATGTGGCTGATATTTGAGCTGTTGATTTTGAAAAAAATAAGATCCCCTTCCTTTAAATTTGCCTTAGTTACAGGATCTGTTTGATTATAGATACTTGCTGAGCTACCGGAAATCGTTTTCTCATAAACTTGTTTGATAAGCAAAGCGGCAAGGCCAGAACAATCCACACCAGTCTTCGATTTCCCGGCATACTTATATGGCACTTGAAGCCAGTCATCTATAAATCTAAAGAGCTCAAGATTAGTGATCCCAGAAGATTTATTGCCAAGGAGTAAATCGTATTTATTCTGGAATTCCTTTAGCGAAAAACTACTATTTGTTGTAGAAGAATTTTTCGATGATTTGTTTTCTGCAGGATAACTTCCATTATGTATCGGTTTTGAAGAATTTGTTGAAACACTACGTTTTTGCGTACTGCAGGAAGTCACGAATATCATTAATGATAGCGCAAACCAGAAGCTATGTAGCCGGTGCAGAGATTTCACGAAATGCATCACCAATAGTAGAGATGATATCGGTGGCGAGCAAAGATTGCTCCGATTGTTTTTTAACAGCAATGTCAGCAGACAGTCCATGTAAGTAGACACTGAGCAGCGAAGCCTCCTCTTGATGATATCCCTGTGCTAGAAATGACGCAACCATTCCCGTAAGCACATCGCCGCTGCCTCCCTTTGCCATGCCGGGATTGCCGGTAGAATTGAAATAACATTTGCCCTGGGGAGTAGAAATGCAGGTGTAGGCACCTTTCAAAATTATATAAAGGTGATGCTTTTTGGAGAGATCCATTTGACGCTGAAGCCGATCAGCCCAATCACTGGAAACTCCTGCCAGGCGTTCAAATTCTTTGGGGTGAGGGGTGATGATGGAATCAGCCGGTAGAAGGGTTAAGTCATTTTCTTCTTGAGATATAATATTTAATGCATCGGCATCGAACACCGCAGCCGCTCTTACTGCAGATAAAAGCCCAAGAAATTTTTTTTTCGCATTTGCCGTGGTACCTATTCCCGGGCCAAAAGCAAATGCATTATACTTTGAAAGATCTTTGCTATTCAGCGATTCATCACCTAAATATTCCTCCGTCATTGCTTCCGGAACGGTTATATTAAATACCGCTGTATAACCTTCGGGAATATGCACCGTAATTAAGCCTGCACCTGTTCGCACACATGCCAATGTACACATGATTGCTGCACCCATTTTTCCTTTACTGCCTGCATGGATGAATGCATGTCCGAAACTTCCCTTGTGATCAAATTTTTTTCTTGGCTTAAGCATCCGTTCAATATCCATCCGCTCCAGAAAGAAATGTGACACACCATTTGAGGGCCAAATGATCTTAGCAAGACCAATATCAACTGCATACCATTCTCCGATTGCTTCGAGGTTTTCACAGAATAAGAATGAAAGCTTTGGATATTGAAAAGTGATGGTGTGGTGAGCTTTGAATGTCAGGTCACGTGTTGGTTTATCCGCATAGAGTCCACTGGGAATATCTACAGAGACGCGGGTGGCTTGTTGCACATTTAAATACTTCACCAGTTCTTCAGCCAGCCCTTTCAATGGTTTATTTAATCCGGTGCCGAAAAGGGCATCAACTATAATAGCTTCTTTGTGGAGTTCAGGAAATTTTTTTTCTGACTTTATATAAGTTAGTAACAGTCCTGTATTTTTAATTCTTGATTCATTGATTAGAAACGCTTCGGAAGAATCTCCTGTTTGATTTAATATGAAAACATAGATTTCATAATTATAATTTTGAAGAAGTCTGCCAATCGCCAACCCGTCTCCTCCATTGTTTCCTTTACCACAAAAGATATAAACGGGGGATGATACTTTAAATTTTTGCGTGAAGCATTTTATAAAGGCTTCTGCAGCCCGCTCCATGAGATCAATTGGTGCGATAGGCTCATGTTCTATGGTGTACCTGTCGGCTTCAGCGATCTGCAAAGAAGAGAGAATAGGAATCACTTTTATTTTTAATTATCAGGTAAGAAACTCTGCAATGTTTAATGAATTATTCTCCGAATAAGCCGCAGCGGATGGGTATATTTCTTCAGTTCTTCATTATAAATTCCGTAGTGGTCAATCGTATCTATTCTTACCCGGCCTGAAGCATGAATTATTTTTTGATGTGGCAGTATAATGCCCACGTGTATGATTTTTCCTTCTTCATTTTGAAAGAATGCCAAATCACCCGGCCTCGCTTCATCAATGAAACTTACCAGGATGCCCTGCTCACTTTGTTGCCAGGCGTCTCTGTGCAGCCTTATCCCGGCAAGTTTATATATTATGTTCGTAAATCCGGAACAATCTACTCCTGCGGGAGATCTGCCGCCCCACAAATAAGGAATATTAAGAAACCGGGTAGCAAATGAAGGAACTTGCTCTATTGTATTTTGCTCTAATCCACCCGTGACAGCAGAGTCGAACTGAAACAATTCGTTATTGATTTTGAAGGATTGAGTATCATACTTAGGTAAGGAGCTTCCTGTAAACAATATTATTTTACGCTTGTCGCTCTCTGCAATTGTAAATAGTTCTAAAGAACAAAAGAGGGATGAAGAAGTAAGCTCAGAAAAAAGAGATTGCTTTATTTCCTGCACCTGTTTTTCATCTACCCAACCCTCATAATCGTCGCAATGGGTATGAATGCGCAGCCAGGTCTGTTTTTTTTCTCTTACTTCAAATACTTCACCCAATAACAATTGTGATACCATCTCACTTTTATCTGAAGGAGTTGCACGCAGGGGAATAGCCGTTAAATCACAAATTCCGAAAGTCAATATTTTTTATTTCAAAATTAATTATTAGAAGGTACATTATAATCATTGAAATAGGAGAGTAAGTAACCAATATTTTATTTTCCCATAAGCTGATTTTTATTTAGCTGGTTGATGGTTAAAATTAGTATGATGCTCTAAATTGCATTAGAAATATTGTCGGTGTTTATTTACAATATCACCCTTTACTGAATAGGAATCATTTCCAAAGAGCTTCATTTGTTGTGTAGATTTTACTATGTAAGACTTTAGTGGCTCGTAGTATAGTTCTTCTGTGTTTGACGAGAGAAAATGATCTGATTTGTTAACTATATGTAGCCGTGTAATGGAATTATCATGGGATGAAAGGGTAACTTCAATCAAATTTGTTCTTAAATCCCTGTCGATTGCTTTATAGCTGATCTTCTTTTCTCTATTGCCGATAATAGCGGTGTCAATCATATATTTTCCAATAAAAGAACTTTTATTAATATCTGATGCATAGAACAAGGCAAGCTCTTTTCGCCAATCTGTCCACGGCATGGTATGCTGATCTGTTTTGCCATTGATGTTTGCTGTTTTTATGATAATAAAAGAATCTGCATAAAGACGGGAAATTTGATCATCAAAATAGCCTGTGAGATCGAAATAAGGTTTCTGGCCGATTAAATTTGCTGGATTCTTTGTGCATGAAAGGCTATAAAAGATCATAGATGTCAAAATAATTCGCATCATAAAATAAGCTGCTCTGAAATTATTCGTTTTTCTAAAAATCATTGCCTATGAAAAAGACCTTTGACTCATAACATCTCGCTGATCAAAATATTTCCGCTCATCTTTTTTGGAGATTCAATTCCCATAATTTTTAAAATCGTTGGCGCAAGGTCAGCCAACTTGCCATTAGATAGTTTACCGTGCCCATCGCCATTGAGAAGAAATAGCGGGACAGGATTTAATGTATGAGCAGTATTTGGTGTTCCATCTTCATTAATCATGTAGTCAGCATTGCCATGATCTGCCGTAATAAGAACTATATAGCCTAAATCAAGTGCAACATCTGCTACTTCTTTCACGCAGTTGTCAACTGTTTCCACCGCCCTCTTAACTGCTGCCATTACCCCCGTGTGGCCCACCATATCCGGATTTGCAAAATTCACGCATATAAAATCAGGCTCCAAAGCTTTGGTTTTTTCAATTAGCACATCCTTCACCGCTACGGCACTCATTTCCGGCTGAAGATCATATGTCGCCACCTTCGGTGATGGAACCATGAATCTACTCTCCCCTTTAAAGGGCTGCTCTCTTCCTCCATTAAAAAAGAAGGTTACATGTGGATATTTTTCCGTCTCTGCAATTTTCATCTGAGTAAGACCTTTATCTGCAAGCGTTTCTCCAAGAGTATGAGTCAGGTCATCGTTCGAAAAAATATAGTTGACGTTTTGGAATGAATGGTCATACATGCTCATGGTGGTATAATATAATCCAATTTTTTTCATCCCGAATTCAGGAAAATCCTGTTGTGTCAGCGCTCGTGTTATTTCCCTGCATCTATCAGTGCGGAAGTTGAAACATATTACTGCATCACCTTCTTGTATGGTTGCGATCGGCAGGCCCTGATCATCAGTTTTTATTATTGGGTTTATAAATTCATCTGTAATCCCTTCTTCATACGATTGTTGAACCGCAGAAAGCACATCCGAACTCAGCTTTCCTAAACCATGAACGAGCAGATCATATGCAAGCTTTACTCTGAGCCAGCGATTGTCACGATCCATAGCGTAATATCTGCCTATTACTGAGGCAATCCGTATTTCAAGATTTTTCAAAAATTCTTCAAGATCAGATAAGAAGCCAAGTCCGCTCTTCGGGTCAGTATCCCGTCCATCAGTAAATGCGTGAATGAAAATGTTTTTCAAACCAAAATCATGTGCAATCTGACACAAAGCTTTTAGATGAGAAATGTGGGAATGAACGCCTCCATCTGATACAAGACCAATAAAATGCAAAGGCCTTTCATTTTCTTTGGCATATCGAAGTGTTGCTAATAGAGACTCATTTTGATCAATGGTTTTATTTTTAATGGCGTTGTTGATCCGCATCAATTCCTGGTAAACTATGCGTCCTGCACCTATGTTCATGTGTCCAACCTCAGAGTTACCCATTTGCCCCGCTGGCAGGCCAACTGCTTCACCACAGGTGATTAATTCGCAATGCGGATATCGGGCATACAGACTCTTTATAAAAACAGTGTTTGACTGGTAGATTGCATCGCTTGCAGGATGAGTGCCATGACCCCATCCATCCATGATAATCAACATTACTTTGTTATTCATAAATGCACCGCAAACTAATCGTTTGAAAAGGATTTAACAACTCAAACGATTCAGACTCATTTCAAGGTATCAAAGTGAATCTCATCTAAATAACAGCTGTCATAAAGGTTTTCCACCAAAATATATGATCTGGTTAATCATGCCAGAAAAAAGATATTTCATGCAAAACATCCTCGTAGTATTAAAGATGGTATTTTTCGTCCTTGATTTTAATACTGAAGTGATGGCTGGGATAACATGTCTGTTGGCAGTATTTTTGATTAACTTAGCTATCTAAATCATAATCAATGAGTTTAACGGGCATGAGGAGAATATTGCTGATGCTCCTGTTTCTTATACCTTTCACCAGTTTCTCCCAGGTAAGCATTCTCGACAACATTGCGAATGCGATCAAAAGCGGTAATTCAAAGGAAATATCAAAATATTTCGACAATAATGTTGAAATTACCATTGTGGATAAGGAATCGGTTTACAGTAAGGTGCAGGCAGAGATGGTGTTGCGAGATTTTTTCGCCAAAAATCCAGTTCAATCATTCGAAATAATTCATCGCGGCAAAGCAGAGGGATCTGCCTATGCGATAGGTCCGCTTAAGTCAACGAATCAATCATTTCGCGTTTACTTCTACATAAAAAATAAAGGCAGCGCTCAGCAAATTCAGGAAATGAGGTTTGAAAAAAAGCGTTAGGTGGATTGGGAGGAATTTGTAAAACAGGCGTTGGCAGAAGACATAAGGGAGGGTGATCATACCTCCCTTTCTTGTATATCCACCGTAGCCACCGGTAAGTCCCAATTACTTGTAAAAGATCATGGAATACTGGCTGGCATAGAGCTGGCCCTTTCAATTTTTAGACATCTCGATCCACATATTAAAATTCATATAATCGTTCCTGATGGATCATCAGTACATGAAGGTCAAATTGCTTTTGAATTAGACGGAAACGCTCGCAGCATCCTGATGGCGGAGCGTCTTGCTTTAAATTGCATGCAGCGCATGAGCGGAATTGCAACACTTACACACAAATATGTGAAACGTGTTGAGGGATATAATGTCAAAATTTTGGACACCCGCAAGACCACCCCTTTATTCAGGGCCGCAGAGAAGTGGGCTGTTAGAATAGGTGGTGGAGAGAATCATCGTTTTGGATTATTTGATATGATAATGATTAAAGACAACCATATTGATTACGCTGGTGGAATTGCCAATGCAATTCACGATGCACGAAGATATCTGAGTGAGAACAACCTTTCCCTACAGATAGAAGTTGAGTCGAGAACAATGGAAGAAGTAGAGCAGGTTCTGAGAAGTGGGGGCGTTCAGCGCATCATGCTGGAT
>JACCZV010000203.1 GCA_013695775.1 Chitinophagales bacterium
CATCTGGGCCCATGTGTTCCCCCCGTCAATGGAGACAAACAATCCCTTTTCTGTACCTACGAACAAGAGATTGCTATTAATGACATCTTCCTTCACTTTGTGTACAAAACCCTTCAGCCCCTCCTGGTTTAATCGATTCCATGTTTTACCACCATCAGCAGTTTTATAGATGTAAGGTGTCATATCACCTGTTGCATGACCTTCGAAGCTTACATAACAGATCATTTTATCATAGCTGCTCGGCTCAATACTACTTACCCATGTGTTTGCAGGCAATCCTGAAATGTTCTTTATTACGTTGTCCCAATTTTTTCCTGCATCAAGGCTGAGCTGCAAATTCCCATCATCGGTACCTACCCAGAGTTGGTCTGGATCAAGCGGTGACTCGGCCACTGTAAAGATGGTGCAGTGATTCTCTGCCGATGAATTATCAATAGTTACTCCACCTGATTCTTCCTGCTTCTGTTTATCAGGATTATTTGTGGTGAGATCCGGAGATATCTTTGACCAGGTGTCGCCCTGGTTGGGAGTAACATATAAGTATTGAGACCCTGTATATAGCTTATTTGACGGACTCAGATATAATGGTGAATTCCAGTTCCAGCGGAGTTTAGCTTCACCGGCTAATGGATAAGGAGCAATATTTTTCTGCTCATTTGTTGTTTTATTCAGACGATAAATGTTTCCACCCTGGTATTCCCAATAGATATAATCAGGAAACTTTTTATCAGGTTGAACCCAGAAGCCATCGCCGAACCCAAGCGGGCGCCAGTCTTCATTTGTAATTCCCCCCGGGCTTGCTGAAGGGCCCATCCATGAGCCATTGTCCTGAAGTCCGCCATATACATTATAGGGATCAGCGCCGTCAATAGCAACATGATAATACTGGGAAAGAGGAAGGTTGTTTAGGAATATCCAATTGTTTCCTCTATCCATAGACATGTAAACTCCGCCATCCGTGCCCAAATAAAGATGGCTGGTGTTATTTGGATTGATCCACAAGGCATGATGGTCGCTATGAACCCAACCGCCTGCGAATGAGGCCTCCTTAAAAGAATATCCGCCATCGTCGCTGATAGAGAGTGTAAAGGCCGGACGGTAAACACGTTTCGCATCATAGGGATCTATTGAGAACACACTGAAGTAGAACGGACGTGCAGTAACATTCCGCGTGGTGCTTTGCTGTTTCCATGTTTCTCCACCGTTATCTGAGAGATACAAAGCCGACTTCTCGGCCTCTACGATGGCATACACTTGCTGCGGGGCACTGGGAGCAATGGCTATTACAATTCTTCCTAAATCTCCCTGATTAAATCCATTCTGAATTTTCTTCCAGTTCTTACCGCCATCAATAGATTTATATAATGCGCTACCGGGGCCACCTGAAGCAAAAGACCAGGGAGTTCTTCTGAACTGCCACATAGAGGCATACACTATGTCCGGATTCGATGGATCAATGGCTACGTCTGCACAGCCTGTTTTATCATCCGTATAAAGAATTTTTTCCCAGGTGTTCCCGCAATCGGTTGATTTATATAGTCCGCGGCTTTTGCTATCGTTCCATAGGGGACCCGGCGCCGCAACATAAATGATGCTTGAATTTTTAGGGTTAATCACAATTTTGCTGATGTGCTCCGTGCTGTCAAGCCCGGCCTTTTTCCAGTTGCTGCCACCGTCGTATGTTACATAAAGGCCGTCACCTACCGAAACACTGTTTCTCATATTCGATTCGCCTGTTCCGACCCAAATGGTGTCTGGATGAGCCTGGTCAATCTTTAAATCACCAATTGATTGAGTGTATTTATCGAATATTGGTTTGAAAAAAGTACCTGCGGTAGTAGTCTTCCAAATTCCACCCGCCGCTGAGCCCACATATATTGTACGCGGATCAGTATTCACTGCATCGATCGCTGTAATCCGGCCACCCATCACTGCTGGACCGATCTGACGAGCTTCAATGGAACCGAAGGTGGCGGAGGAAATCGGCGCCGTCTGCGAAAAACCGGAGAAGAATAAACCAAGCCATAGTACAATAAAAGTGATTGAGATTAATTTCATAGAGGCAAATTTTATATTGTTTTCAATCAGTATTTTTCAGAAATATATTCTCCTTGCATAAATGTCGTCAATGACATAATATATAATTCTAAAGCTTATATGTTTATTCAATTTCCATATCCTAACGGGAAGGGAAAAAGAATTCTTAAACAGACAAGAAAATAATGATGTTGAGATTATTCAAAGGCTTAAGCGCACTCCAATTTCACATCCGGTTTGCAACTATCTATTTGGTAGTTTCTGACTTTGGTGGCATCTTAAAAATCGCATCATCAATGGGTACATTCACCTCAACGGTATTTATAGTAATCTTCTGAGATCCTTGCTGTCCGGGTGATTTATTCTCCATTGAATGCGCCATTAATACACCACTCTCAGCTTTATAGTCTCCATAAATGGTTTCCGATTCCACCTCATTGTCTGCCATCTTTAATTTCTGCGTTTCCTTTAGTAACAAATTAGTTTCAGCATCGAGATAATAGGTTACCTGTTCGCCATCTTTATTGGATAGTGATATCTTATTCACCTGGCTTCCTTCAAAATCTTCCTGTCCAAGGAACTCCGCAGTGTATCCTTTGTCTTTAAAATCTACAAGGTGTCCTTCAAAATCGGCCTGTTGCTTCATCATTTTAAATTGATCACCATTCATTGGTTCAGGATCCTTTGATCCCATGAAAGGATTGATCTGCCATCCGCTGTCACCATCCACAACAATTTGCTGGGTCATACCTTGAAATGTGGCTTCAATCTTCATCTTATCGGGTCGCGTATAGTAATTAGTGAAAGGGATTTGAACTCCGCCACCCACATCAAAGAGCCCTGAAAGCTTCATAGTATTTATTGCTTTAACCTTTTCCCTGCCCCCGATGGCATCCACATGCTTTGCAATAACATCATCTGCTGTCTGTGCCCATGATTGAAAGGCGCCCAGTAGAATGGCGGCAATTATTAAATAGGAGTTTTTCATTAGATCGATTTGTTTATATGAATAAAGGTGGCAAATTGAATGCCCAGCAATGTAATGGCAAAGTAGAATATTCTCAGTAGAAATCTTGTGAATTTTTCGACAAAAGGCTGTTTTTATGTAATAAAAATATCAGAATCTTTGAAGGTTAATCTAAAGGAACGTTCCGTTTTAGTAGGTGCGAGGCATTGGCATCGGTTTGTGGACTATTTTGCTAGCTATAAACGTTGAATCCCTTCGGGATTACCCGCGTGTGCACATAAAAATAAACCCTAAAATAAAGTCTTTTAGCTTTTATATGACACATTTGTATAAATTGACGTAGAATCCAAAGGATTCTCACGTTTATAGAAAAGACGTAAGCAGAACCGAGGCCGAAGGTATCGCACCCTTAAAAGTTCGGCATGTTCTCTTTAACAAAACTAAGTTTATAAGACAGGAATCCGAGAGGATTCTAACGTTTATAGCAAATAACTAATGCAGAACCGATGCCGAAGGCATCTCACCATTAAAAGTTTGGCCGATCGGGAGTGGATTTTTTTACCGAAATGAATAAGATATGCAAATGATATATCAGATGAGTTCTTATAATTATAGAAAAAGTTGAAGGCACATACAATGCCAGAGGCTTAGCACAGTAACTATGTGATAATCTAAATGAATAACTTTTACAAAAAACAAACATATCAACATTCTCTCAAATCTATATTCAAACCATCTTTGCCGTTAAAGGACGAGAGAGTTTAATCAGTTCAGTGTGGGAAGAGAGATTGTACAAATATATAACAGGAATTGTCCAGGGCAAAGGGCAAAAGATGCTAGCTATTAATGGAACTGCCGGATCATATCCATTTCTTTATAGGAATGAAACCTTTATATATAATCTACAATCGGGAGAATTTCTAACGTTAATAGTAACTAACCCTAGCTCAGAACCGATGCCGAAGGCATCGCACACTTAAAAGATCAGCATGGTTCCTTTAACCCAATTAAATTTATATAAGACAGGAATCCGAAGGATTCTAAGGTTTATAGTATTTAACATAACTCAGAGCCGATGCCGAAGGCGGCATCGCACTATTTTAAGTTCGCATTGACTTATGACATAGCTTATATCCAGTGATCACACTATCTTTTAATATATTCATAAACCTGAAATGCAAAAGAATACTTATTTCTCGTATCCGCATCATGACGCTCCTCACTGATTAATATCCATTCAGCTGAACTGAATTCCGGAAAGAAGGTGTCGCCCGGAAAAGAATGGAAGATCCGTGTTATATATATTTTGTCAGCCCATGACAGTGCCTGACTGAAAACATCACCCCCACCTAAAACAAACACTTCAGCCTCATCGTGCTCCTCGGCATAGGTAAATGCGGATTTCAGATCTCCTACAATAATACATTGTGGAGCGTCATAATCTTTCTGTCGGGTGATGATGATATTCGTTCTTCCTGATAAGGCATTACCCAGCGATTCATATGTCCCTCTGCCCATGATGACATGATGGCCATCGGTTATTCTCTTAAAATATTTAAGATCTTCCGGCAGATACCAGGGTAATTTATTATTCTTTCCTATTACGTTGTTTTCAGCAACGGCTGCAATAAGAGAGATGATCATACAGCAATGGGGGCTTTAATAGATGGGTGAGGATGATAGTTTAACAGTTCAAAATCTTCATAATTAAAACTGAATATATCTTTTACTTCCGGGTTAATTTTCATTTGGGGCAAAGGAAGTAAATTTCGAGAGAGCTGAAGTTGTGCCTGGTCAATATGATTCAGGTATAAATGTGTGTCGCCTAAGGTGTGTATAAATTCACCGGCTTGCAGATCGCAAACCTGTGCAATTATGAGAGTCAGCAATGCATACGAAGCAATATTGAATGGCACTCCCAGAAAAATATCAGCGCTGCGCTGATAAAGCTGGCAGGATAGCTTTGGTTTTTCTCCTTCAATATTTGCAGGTGCAACATAGAATTGAAATAATAGATGACAAGGCGGCAATGCCATCTGATCTATCTCTCCCACGTTCCAGGCGCTGACGATCAGCCTTCTGGAATTAGAATTATTTTTTATCTGCTCGACAACTTTTGAAATTTGATCAATGGTATGGCCGTTCGAGGCCTGCCATGAACGCCATTGCTTTCCATAGATGGGGCCGAGCTCCCCATTTTCGTTTGACCACTCATTCCAAATGGTGACATCATGATCTTGCAGATACTTAACATTTGTTGAACCCTGCAGAAACCAGAGCAATTCATAAATAATCGACTTTATGTGAAGCTTCTTTGTAGTTATTAATGGGAAACCCTCAGCGAGATTGTATCGCATCTGATAACCGAAAACGCTCAACGTGCCCGTTCCCGTCCTGTCATCCTTTCGAATTCCATTTTCAAGAACATGTTTAACGAGTTCATGATATTGTCTCATGATGGAGATTCAATTTTGATTTCTAAAGCTAAATGAGTGTTTAAATACAATCGAAGATTTACTTTACCAGTTTTTTTCCTCATCCCAGCCCTTCTCCAAAGGAGAAGGGTGCTTTGTCGTAACAATTTCATACGGGACTTCTTTAACAATATCATAGTACTTACTTTAATTTTTACTTCTGGTCTTCAATTCTTTTTTTAATAACAACAGCTCACGGCTGCTTTGACCGGCAACAGATGTATTTTCCTGCGCCCTTCGCATTAGGTACGGCACGACATCCTTGACGGGGCCATAGGGGAGATATTTTGAAACATTATAACCCGCATGAGCAAGGTTGAAGGTAATGTTGTCACTCATGCCATACAATTGTGAAAAATGAAGGTGGGGATGGGCAGCCGGCAAACCCTTCTCATCAACCAAATTTACAGCGAGCATTGAACTTTTCTCATTGTGTGACGCAATGCAGCAACTGATCTTATCAAGATGATCTATGCAGAAATTTACCGCATCATTATAATCGCGGTCTGCAGCTTCTTTGTTGGGTTGAATTGGTGAGGGATAATTTTGTTCGATGGCACGTCTTCTCTCCTTTTCCATATATGCTCCCCGAACGAGTTTGACACCAAGAAGAAAATTATTTTCGCTTGCTTCCTCAAAGAACGACTTCAAAACATTCAGTCTGTCAATACGATACAATTGAATGGTATTATAAACTATGGCCTTCGCCTTATTGTAGAATTTCATCATCTCCATCGCAAGCTCATCTACCGGATCCTGTATCCACGTCTCTTCTGCATCTATCATAATTCCAATTCCGGCGTCATGGGCAGCATTGCAGAGGCGGTGCATTCTGCCCTTTACTAGATTCCACGCAAGTAATTCACCGTCAGAAAGCTTTTCTTTCCTATGCAATTTCTCCAATAAACCAAACGCTGCAATCCCTGTAACTTTTACGCTTACAAAAGGTATGTGCTGAATAGTTCTCGCAAAAGAGATAGCTTTTAAAATTTCTGCTGCTGTCTTATCAAATTCGTCATCGGTCTCTTTTGCCTCTACCCCATAATCAAGTATTGTTTCAACATGATGAATTGCAAGCCGCTCGATCGCGGGAGCACACTCCTTAAGTGATTCACCGCCACAGAATTGCTTATAAATGGTGGCACGCACCACTGATTTTATTGGCAGCTTCAGGTAAAAGAATAAAGGTGTAAGCTTTGTGCCAATCTTAACCAGCCAATTTTGATTTATTAAAGAAAACAGCCAGGCTGCTTTCTTTAATTCACCAGTGGATTTATATGAAAAAGCTATCTGAGTATTTTCAAACGACACTTTTGTTTTTACAGATGACATAGAAAGCAAATGTAGTAAATGAAGGGGTATGGGAAATGGTGGGCATGAAGACTTTACAGGGTAGCCTGAGTTGCCCTGATGCATTAGTAGCCTGAGTTGCCCTGATGCATTAGATGCAGATTGGAATATATTAAAATGGGGCAGGAAATATCAATTGAATGAAAGCCGGTTTCCGATATGTTTTCCTACATTCAGCAAAAATAAGTACTATGATAAACGCGATACAACATCTCAATTACCTTTCTGTGCTGTTAGCAGCAGTGGCATATTTTGCTTTGGGGGCACTCTGGTATTCTAAAGTTCTCTTCGCAAGTCAATGGATAGAGATGACAAAAGTTGATGCGAATGACCGCAGCGGAATGGCGCGGGTTATGATCACCGGCTTTCTTTACACTTTGCTGATTGTATTTGTTACAGGTGTCATGATTCATCTGAGCCGTTGTCATACTTTCATTGATTGCATTCAGGTTGGTATTATGCTTGGTGTCGGATATGCCGTAGGAATTTTAGGTATGACTTATGGGTATGGAAAAAAACCATTAATGCTGCTTGCTATTGATGCCGGATATCACATCATAGGAATAACACTTGCTTCTGCGATATTGGCGAAGATGTGAAGCAAATAGAGAGCTCACACAAAATGATATAGCAAGGTTTAATGACACCCCGAGGCCAAGCCCTCATTAACCTGGCAAAAAAGACAGGAACCTGGGAAGCCTTGATTAACGTTCAAAATCTCTTTTATCTGATGATTTGAAAAAACTTTTTAATAAGAATGAAACCGCCTATAGAAGCTTCAGAGCTCTCCGATGTCCTTAAAACGCATAATACTTGAATGGATATTGAATGCAAAAACACCAGAGACAAGACAAAAAATGAAGTAAAAGTGCAACTACCCTTTCAAGAGTTGGTTACAATCGTTCGGCAGTTTTCACCAGCTCAAAAAGCCAACTTCAAAAAGGATTGGCAACTGAGGAGCCAAAAAAAAACAAACCAGCATTAAAGAAGTCGCGACTTACTGAACTCCTATTGAACGGTCCTGTTTTTACAGATCAACAAATACAAGCTATTGAAGAAACGCGAAAATCCATCAACCAATGGCGGAAAA
>JACCZV010000236.1 GCA_013695775.1 Chitinophagales bacterium
GTTCAATATGAGAAGGAGCTGCAACGCATCAGGGAGAAATTTTTGCCGCTTGTAAAAATCTGTAAGGAATATGGTACTGCTATGCGCATTGGTACCAATCATGGCTCACTGAGCGACAGGATCATGAGTCGTTTTGGAGACACACCATTAGGAATGGTGGAATCTGCATTTGAGTTTTTGCGTATTGCCGAAGATGAGGGATACTATGACGTCGTGCTCTCTATGAAGGCAAGCAATCCTCACGTAATGGTGCAGGCCTACCGCCTGCTTGTAAATAAAATGATTGAGTCCGGCAGAAATTACCCCCTTCACCTGGGAGTTACAGAAGCGGGTGATGGAGTTGACGGCCGGATAAAGTCCTCTATAGGCATTGGCACCTTGCTTGAAGAAGGATTAGGAGATACCATCCGCGTTTCACTTACTGAGGATCCGGAGCTGGAGATTCCTGTTGCAAAAACGTTGGTGCAGCGCTATTACTATCGCAGCTTAACCCCACATATTACCACGACTCCTGTTTCAAAAAATCATTCAATAAACTATCAGAAACGTGTTTCGAGATCTCAAATAAATATAGGCGCTCATCATGTTCCGGTTGTAGTGATGGATTATTCTGAAGGAAAAAAGATCGCTCCTGATACTTTTATCTCTGCAGGTTATCGCTACAATGCTCATACGGACAAATGGATCATTAGCGATACGGCCGCAGATTACATCTTTCTTGGAGATAATGATATTGATTTTCCGATACCCGGAAGCCTGAGATTTATAAAAAATGCGGCGTCCATAAAAAACCTAAACCGTGGCAATGTTTTTCCATTGTTGCAAGCAGATGAATATCTCGATGCCAGTAATAAAAACCCGTTGATAAGATTCGTAGAAATAACCGTGAAAGATATTTCTGACCTGCTTTGGACCATATTAGAAAATGATCCGGCGGTAGTGCTGGTAGTTTCATCAGATCAGTTTAATGATCTGATGGAGTTGAGACTCATCTTTGATTTACTTATAGAAAAAAATCTTCACCATCCGGTAATCATCAAGCGCCAATACGATGATCTTTCTGCTGAGGAATTAATTTTATATGCTTCAACGGATTTTGGCGCCTTGCTGTTAGATGGTTTGGGAGATGGAATATGGCTGCAATCACCAAATCATTCCTGTAACGTTGTCAATGCATTATCATTCGGTATTTTACAGGGAACACGGCAACGTATCTCTAAAACCGAATACATCTCCTGTCCATCATGTGGCCGCACCCTCTTTGATCTGCAGGAAACCACGATGAGCATCCGATCCCGCACCCACCATCTCAAGGGATTAAAGATTGCTATTATGGGGTGCATTGTAAATGGCCCCGGAGAAATGGCTGATGCGGATTACGGCTATGTAGGCAGCGGCGTTGGAAAAATTACTTTATATAAAGGGAAAGAAATAGTAAAGAGAAACGTGGATGCTACTATAGCAGTGGATGAATTGATTAACCTTATCAGAGTAAATGGCGACTGGGTGGAAGAACCAGATTTAAAGAAGTCCGTTCTTGCTTGAGAAACATTTGCTCTTATCTTTTAATTAAATATCTGTATTCATGCATGTAATGATGGAACTTGATGCAGTTCTTAGTCCTAAGTGTTTTACAAAGAGATAACAATTTAATTTTTGAAAGAAACTATTATAAGCTCTGATTGATAGGGTAATTATTCTCTTGGCAATTAATTTAATGCGTACAAGAATATATTTTTTATTACTGTTCATTTTTAATAGTGTTCTCGCCGAATGCCAGCGACAACCTAATATCATTCTGATACTCGCAGATGACCTTGGTTACAGCGACCTCAGTTGTTATGGCAATCCAATAATCGAGACGCCCTTTCTCGATAAAATGGCAGGTAACGGATTAAAATTAACTAACTATGTTGTTACCTCTCCGTCGTGTACACCTTCACGATATGCATTGCTCACGGGCAGGTATCCTACAAGAAGCGGATTGATACGCGCATTTTCTGCTGGGGAAGGTCACGGAATATCAGAAAAAGAGCTAACGATAGCCAAATTGCTAAAGACAAAAGGATATCAGACTGCGATGGTGGGCAAGTGGCATCTGGGAGATATGTCCTCTTCACATCCAAATGCATTAGGTTTCGACTTCTTTTATGGAATGCTATATAGCAATGATTATAAGGAGCCTTTTGTGCAAATGGATAGCACTTTAAAGATCTTTCGGCAGCGTTCCATTGAAATAGTACAACCTGCAGATAGTTTGCTTACTCAGCTATATACGAAGGAGGCTATTGCCTTCATAAATAAACAAACTAACAGCAACCCATTCTTTCTTTATCTGGCTCATAATATGCCTCATTTACCTATTGCTGCGTCATCTGCCTACAGAAATACATCGGCAGGGGGCCTCTATGGCGACGTAATTAATGAATTGGATGCGACTATTGCTTCGATCTGGAGAGCAGTTGAAGATAAAGGGATGGACGACAATACCATATTTATTTTTACCAGCGATAATGGTCCATGGGTCAATTATCCCGCAAGGATGGAAGCCGACAGCATCACCAAACCCTGGCATGTGGGAAGCACAGGAGTATTTAAAGGCAGAAAAGGGGAGTGTTATGAGGGAGGGCTTCGCGTGCCTTTTATAACATACTGGAAGAATCATGTACCAGTTGGTGAGACCATCAGGCAGCTTGTTACTTGTCTGGATATTTTACCAACCATTGCAACCTTGACAGAAGCACAAATTCCTGATTCAATCACTCTGGATGGCAGATCTGTTGCGGATATATTTTTAGGAAAAAGTAATTCTCTGCCCAACCGCCCCTATTACTATGTGCGTAACGGTGTGCCCGAAGCGGTGCGCAGTGGCGATTGGAAACTCTTAAGCACAACAAGTACGGTAAATGATACCTCTAAAACAACAATAGAACTTTATAATCTTTCCCTTGACCCTGGTGAACGGACCAATGTAGCAGATGTAAACCCACAAAAAATAATGGAGATGACAGATTTATTAAATCAGTATCCTAAGTAACTATAACTTCCGACACG
>JACCZV010000257.1 GCA_013695775.1 Chitinophagales bacterium
GATTCCAAAAATCAAAAATCCCAAACCCAAAAAAATTCCCTGAGAACAGGCAATGATGCCTTGACCAATAACACCGGCATAGGTAATATTCTTGAACTCATTTGCAAGTAAGAATGCATTCTTTTCCGGAAAAGGAACATACTTCAGCAACATGTTCTCGAAATATTCATAATGAATAAACATAAAAAAAAACTATGAAGTACATGACGATAACCAACAGCAATATGTGGAGAGCCCGCGATATTGCAGATGGAAAAGAGCCTGCCAGCCAGGTCTCTAAACGGTTAAGCATATTTGGAATAAAATCGGGCTGATTAAAATTAACTCCCACATAGTTGTCAATTTTTTCGATTACCAGGTTTATCTCTTCCGGGTTACTTCTAAATTGAATAATTTTCCCTATAAGCATCCATGATACGGAAAAGAAGGGAATCAGAATGATAAAAAACGATAGGACAATGATGGTTAAAGCTGCTGCCTTACGGTTCCAATGGCTTTTATTGGTAAAATGAATGTATAACGGCTTGAACAGAGTGTACACAATTACAGACCCGATGACAGAGGTAACAAAGTCCTTCAATGCAAATAAAATAAATACTCCAAGGAAGAAGATTAACCCGAGCAGGATCAACTTTCTTTGTTTATCATTATAAATCATGATGTATCGTTTCTGATGAATCAAACACCTAAACCAATTTTAGTAATCCCGTTCAATTGGCTCGTAATCTATAATTTGGTTATTACTTCTGCAACTGATCTGAAATCCAAATATGATTTAGGCAATTGAGCATAGGAAATTCGGAGCAGTTCATAAAAAATGGCAAGGCATTTATCAATAAAAACAATAATTTGTTGTGGAGGGCTTTACGCTGGATGAGTACTAAATTCTACGTCTGGAATTGAATCTTCAGAAGTACATCCACATAAACGGTTGGCATAATATTGAACCTGCACTTTTTCTTTCCGAGGGATATACTTTTTAACTTTAAATCTTCATTATGAACAACCAAAAAAATAAAAACCGGGGCGAGGATGATAAGGATTCCTCTAAACTACCCGGTTCTAGCAGTGAAAAAAATAAACAGGAGCAAAATGAAACCTCCACCTCACAGGAAAAAGGTTATGATGTAAGCAGTGAGGATCTTAACTCCAATGAGCTCAAGGGTCAGACTCAAAGTCAGGAAAACCAAAATGCGGAAAAAGAGAATAAGTCGTTGAATGATAAATTGGAAGCAAAGCAATCCAACGACAAAAACAAAAAATCTCATACTGAAAATTCTCATTCCGAATCCGATTCGCAGCAGAATGATGACAGAAAAAGTAATCAGAAATCACCCCAAAAACGCGGAGGGAGATCAAGCCCCAATAAGTAAGGGTTAGTATTTGTGATAACGAAAAAATCTCCCTCTTTTACAGGGGGATTTTTTTTGCCTTATATTTCAGCGGTAATTAGATGGCTTTATTAAGATACATCATTTAAAACCAGCTCACTTTTAAACTTCCAAAAAACATGGCTCTTTTTGATAAATTTGAAAAATGGAGTGAAAAATATCATGCGCCCTGGATGGGTATTCTACGGATTATATTAGGGGTTATTTTAACGGTTAAGGGGTTTATGTTCATCGTTGATACCTCCACCCTTGTCCGAATTTTAACAAATAGTTTTGGTGTTACGAACGGCGTCTTTGTTGCACATATTATCGCAATACTTCATTTATTTACCGGTTTTCTGATTTTAATCGGTTTGGCTACACGGATCTGTTGTTTAGTTGAAATTCCTGTATTGCTTGGAGCTATTTTTTTTGTAAATCTGAATACTAAGGGAGGCGGAGGTGTATTGGAACTGATCTTCTCCATCGTTGTATTGTTTTTACTTGTATTTTTCTTTTTAATAGGTTCAGGGAGATTTTCTGCATATTACTATCTTATTAATAGTAAACGATCACGATTGACAGATGAATCAGATGATGATTATGAAGGAGGTTCGCCTGTAGCCCCCCTGGATAAGGATGCTAACATTTTATAATTGCTTTGACTTTAAGAATCTATTAGGCTTTACAATATCCAGAATAATCCCCTAAACATTATTCTTCATAAACTAAATTATTGTCAGCAGCATATTCAACTGAAAATTCCATTTCTTTTAAAAATCGATCTATCGCATTGTGAAGTTGAGGAAGAATAATTCCTTTTTCACTTGCAAGAGCACTATACCGCGGCCTCCTCGCTTTATACCCAAAAGAATCCATAGTGACCCCTTGTACCAGATTCATATCACAATCAGAAAGACGTGTAATGACGCGAGCAAAATCTGCCCAGCTTATGACACTATCATTGACGATATGCCAGATTCCCCTTTCACCATCAAGCAAAAGATCAAGTGTTGCATTCACCAGGTCAGGTACATATGTAGGGGAAATTAGAACATCCTCCGCAGCGGCTATGGGCAATTGGTTTTTGACAGACTGAAGCACCTGAAAGGCAAAATTATAGATATCCCAGGGGCCAAAAAAACCACTTGATCTTATAATTAATGAGTCAGGATAGACCGCAAGTATTTTTTGTTCCGCTTCAGCTTTGCTGCTTCCGTATATGTTTAAGGGTCCTGTAATATCTGATTCGACATAAGGTTCCGTTTTCAAGCCATCAAACACGAGGTCTGAGGAAAAACTTACTAACGGCACTTTTGCTTTTTTACATACAGCGGCAAGAGTACTGGCAGCTTCTGTATTTTCTGCATAACATCTTTCAGCGTCGAGTTCAGCCTCATCAACCCTTACAAAGCCACACGTATTTACAATTGCCCAAGGTTTATAGGCCTCAATGGCTTTATTAATTTTTACCACGTCCGAAATGTCAAGTTCCTCCCGGTCTGTAACATGATAGGCAATACCCCGCTGATCGCACAATCGGGTAAAGGCATTTCCAAGAGTTCCGGATTTGCCTGTTATGAGCAAAGGCCGCAACACCTCATTTAAACTTACGGTAACATTATTATTTACCTCATGGTGAGTAGCATTTTTACAATGGAAACGGTTGTCCATTTCCCACCAGCCTTTTTCCAAACAAACAGGATGTGGCTCTGATCTTTTAATTATGTCACGGAGGAAATAACCAACGGCCGTTAATCTTGGTTTTTTACCACGAATATCAAACACTCCGGGCTCATAATGAGGATGTTCTTTCGCCGTCAATAAATTATTCCAGCCAAAAGAACCAAATAATGCCCAAGCTGTAATTGCAACAATATTTACCCCCTCATTGCGAAGCATCACGGCATGGTTCCATCCAGATTGCATCCAGCGTAGCTGTTGCTCCCTGGTACAATTTAGATGAAACTCAGTAACTGCAAGAGGTAAGCCGTATCGATCCCAAGCCTCTTTAAGTAAAGTATTCAGTCCACCCGATATGCTATGGTCAATTCTGATTGCCTCTACATCTGCATATTTATGTTTGTGGTTTCCGCCATGCGTGTGATTAGGATAAAGATGAAGGTTTTCATCGAGGTAACGCTCCGAGGTGATATAATAATTAAATCCAAGAACATCCGGAACACAGGGATTTTCAATAAACCAATACAATTCGCTTTCAGGAATTTTCAGCCATGTTAGATATTCCCATAAGCTATGACTGCGTGATATTTTTCCACA
This sequence comes from Chitinophagales bacterium, assembly GCA_013695775.1. Lineage (GTDB taxonomy): Bacteria > Bacteroidota > Bacteroidia > Chitinophagales > UBA10324 > JACCZZ01. Next base: position 3,651 of record JACCZV010000257.1, read on the forward strand.
TAAAATATCTGAGGTAAGCCATCTTCTTTCGTTTTCGAAATCTGCCTGATAGCCAAGAAGGGGAGTGCTGTAAGTTTTTCCCAGATCTTCTGTTTGAATCAGTGAAGCCTCAGGGTTAATAGCACGGATTCTTTTCATAGCCAGCACGATACCCTTGCATTCATTCAAGAACATACGCATAAAGGCGGTGGCATTTTTTTTATGGGGGTGCCACAATCCATAAAGCCCAGCAAACCTGGCGGTAGTGAGAGGTTCATTAACGGGTGTAAATTGCTTCACCCATGGGAACTTTTTGATTAAGAGCTCCGCATAATTGGCAAGCTTTTCAGCAAAGTGTGGATCGAGCAGATCCGTGAAGGCGGGGCCACTGCCGTGATGAACGAGGCCTATAATAGGAGAAATGTCTAGGTCACGCAGCTGGTGTAATCGTCTTTCAGCCCAACTCCAGTCAATGGCATGATCTGCCAAAGGCTGATGCTTTTCCCACAATAAAGGATAGCGAAGGGTTTTTATCCCCAGCTCCGACAAAAGATCTAAGTCTCCCTCGCGCTCATAATGACCCGATAATTCGAGCTGGTCAATATAGGTATTACGAACCCGGTTAATTGTACACTCAATCCCTCCCCACCATTCAGGCATTGATCTGAAAGCGTTCTCCATAGGGCAATTTTTCTTCATGAGCGGGTGTCAGTTTCTTGAACAATGCAAGAGCCTGAGCAATTACCTGATCCATATTATAATACCTATAAGTAGCAAGCCGTCCGACAAAATAAGTGTTAGGCACTTCAGGAATAAGTGTGCGGTACTTATTTAATAATTCAGTGTTTTCAGGCTTGGGAACAGGATAATATGGATCTCCTTCGTCATTTGGATATTCGAATACTATTGTGGTTTGATGATGCTGCTGACCAGTCAACTGTTTAAATTCAGTTATTCGCGTATATAAATGTTCATTAGGAAAATTGACAGTCGCGGTCTCTTGATATTTTTCAGTTTCAAAGGTCTGAAATTTAAAATCTATAGATCTATAAGGCAACTTACCATATTCGAACTCAAAAAATTCGTCAATGGGGCCGGTATAAATCATTTTTTTATGAGGAATAATATTAAGCACATCTTTATAATCCGTATTTAACATCAGATGTATGTTTGGATGAGCCAGCATATTATTAAATAAGGCAGTAAATCCATACAGGGGCATTGCCTGATAGGTGTCTGTGAAATAACGGTTATCCTTATTAAATCTGACAGGTAATCTTGCAGTCACACTGGCGTCCAGATCTTTGGGATCAATACCCCACTGCTTCCGGGTATAACCAAGAAAAAATTTCTCGAACAACTCTCTTCCGACTTTACTTATTACAACATCTTCGGAATTTTTGATTTGCGGAATTTTAATTGCATGTTCCTCAAAAAATTCCTTAAGTCCTTTGGCACTTAAATTTAACCCATATAATTGATTAATGGTATTTAAATTTATCGGAATGGGTACCATCTGACCATCTACGCTTGCCAACACCCGATGTTCGTACGGTCTCCATTCAGTAAACTGTGAGAGATAAACAAATACATCCTTTGAATTTGTGTGAAAAATATGAGGTCCGTATTTATGAACAAGTATTCCATCCTCATTATAATAATCGTAAGTATTGCCTCCAATATGATTTCTTTTATCAATAAGTAATACTTTTTTATCCGCGATTGAGGCAAGTCTTTCCGCTAGCACGCTGCCGGCAAAACCTGCTCCCACAATTAAATAATCATACTTCATAGTGCTTAATTTTTACTGATTTATTTTGAAATGCCCTTAACATCAGATCGTTCATTTTTTTCCACGTAGCATCCCATGAATTCTGCTCTATAAATGCATCTACTTTTTTTGCCCAGGCAGCATCTACTAATTCGTCGGTAGACTGATTTAATATGGAGCTGAATTCATCTCCTGTGCGCCCAATCCTTATCAATTCCTTATTAGCATATGTATCTATTACATCCTTGATTGGCGTAGAAATAACCTGAAGGCCAGCAGCAAGATATTCCGGTGTTTTAGTAGGACTAATAAACTGAGTGGATTCATTTAAGGCAAAAGGAAGCAGCCCAAATCTCCACCCACTCATATACGCCGGAAGGTCATGATAAGATTTCTTCCCAAGATAGAAGATATTATTTGATTTAGGGAGAATTTCAGGATTAATCTTAACGACCGGACCTATCATTATGAAACTCCACTGAGGGCTTAATGTAGCCATCTCATAAAGAAGCTTAACATCTAATCGCTCATCAATGACTCCGGCATATCCGGCTTTTGGACCTCGAATAACAGCTTGGTCCTCTGGTTCATCCGATATGCTTCGTGCGCAATGAAAATGTTTTTTGTCTACGCTACTTGGGAAGAGAAATATGTTTTGGGAGCTATTTTTTCTTGACTCAAATAAGCTAAACCCCCCTGTAAAAACAAGGTCTGCACGTCTTAGCAGCTCATGCTCCATCAATTTCAAGTGTGAAGGCGCAAAACGGAATGCGGATAATTCATCCATGCAATCATATATGAGTAAGCGGGGTTGCAGATGATCAGAAAATAATAACGCCATTGGCGTATAGTACCAAAGAATGAATTGCTCTCCTATTTCTTCGAATAACCATCTATCAAGCAATCTTCTTTGCGTTTCCGATATTTCTTCTTCGGAACAACTTGAGGATACATTCAAATGAGGTCTTACAATTGTCAGGTTATGTTCACGACGCGAAACTTCGAGATAACTTTCTTGCTCATTCAGTAAAGGTTCTTCAAAATAAAAGACAGGCTGACTTGCAGCAAATCGTGATAGAATATGCTGAGGCCTTTGATACACAAAATCCCATCTTAAATGCGAAAAGCAAATTAACGGAATGGAGTAGATATTATCACTCATTCGAACCCTGGTGTATTAATGGCATAGCCTTTAATAGTCGAAGGACATGCCAACCAGCGTTCAAAGAATTTTTAGGGGGGGAGGCTCTTAATTATAAACGCAATTAATTAATTGTTTGGGTATTAACTTCTACGCAGAGGTAACCTCAATTCCCCATCAATTAGTATTTTCTATATCAAGGGAAGCAGAATGAAAACAAAAGGACTGATTACTTCTCAACATTGAAGTAATCAGTCCTGCTAAATAATTAAACTATTTTTTATTTCCTGAACCTCCAGAACTACCGGAACCGCTGTTACCTCTTTTCTTGGAAGAACTCTCATCATTATCCCCTTTATCCCCGGAGCTCTGCTTTTTAGAGCTGCCCTTTGAACTACCACCCTTTTTGGAATTACCGGAATTCCCTGATGATTTACCACTTCCGGATCCACCGGATTGCTGGCCTTTTTCAAGTAGTTTCATAATTTATTTATTAATTTGTTTATTAATTACTGTATAAAACTATACCAGAAAATAATATGTGGGAATTAAGGTTTTTGGTAACATCGTACATAGAGCAACAGATGATCGAAAAGCTTTTATAATTAAAGAAATGGATGAAGGTCTAGGATGTTAATGATAATGACGCGAAGTAAATTATTCTTCGCTTGCTTCGAAATTAATATTCTCTTCAGCAATCATCGTGAGCTTTTCATCAGCTTCTTTTTCTTCCGCCAAAGTTTCTTCAAGCAGGCCTGAAATTTCTTCCAGCCCCAGTGTTTTCGCTAGCTGAGCAAGACTTCCATAGCTTGCTATCTCATAGTGCTCCACCTTTTGTGCAGACATGATAATTCCAACATCGCGTGTCATAGATTCATCTTCTGTGTCTTCAATCACGCCTTCACCTTCTTTGGTGATGCCTTCCATAGCTTCACATTTTTTAGCTTGTGCTTTTTTGCCGAGCATCTCAAAGATTTGTTCCAGTCGTGAGATCTGCTCGATCGTAACATCTAAATGTTCTTCCAGCAAATCCTTCAACTCTTCAGTTGTAGCTGCCCTTTGCATTTTTGGAAGCACTTTGGTAAGATGTTTTTCTGCCCAATAAATATCTTTTAATGAGTCAATAAAAAATTCCTGAAGCAGCGATTTTTGCTCTGAACCCTGCTCTCCAGAACCTTGATCCATTGAGCCTGAAGATTGTCGGGCTGTTGAGCTTTTAGGTGACTTTTTTCCAGAGCCGGAAGAACTTCCTTTGTTACTTTTCTCCATAACTTTTGATTTAATGATTTAGGTGAGTTTCGAATAAAACATAAATATTATGCCAGCAGATGTAATGTATAATAATAGCTGGGAGATTTTTTGAATTTCACACCTATAAGTTATGATTAGGAGTAATGTTTACTTCACATATAAATCATTAAAATTTATTATTTTTTATAATATTGACTTCATTTTACATTTCATCCATTAATATTTTTTAAAGAGTCGAGAAAATATGCATCTACTTCGGGGAAAACTTTCTACATTGTGCTCTTATTTTAATGCTTTTCTCTAATAGCAAAAGCAAATAGAACAAGCATAAGTCTCGAATGTTATTGTATCTTTTCATTCATGTAACTTATTAACAGAACTATGCGATGGCTCGGCTTTTAATTATTGATGATGATGTGGATATTTGTTCATTGCTGACCAGATTTCTCCTCAAACATGGTTATGAAGTTGAAGCAGTTCATGCAGGCAACAGGGGATTAGAAAAACTTGCGGAACATGCATTTGACCTTGTTTTGTGCGATTTCAGACTGCAGGATACGGATGGCAGAGAATTATTGAAAAAAATTAAATCTCTTTATCCAAAGACCTCTGTTATTATTATCACAGGCTACTCTGATATTAAAGTGGCCGTTGAAGTAATGAAGCTGGGTGCATTCGATTATGTAACAAAACCTCTGATTCCTGCTGAAGTTCTCGGACTAATACAAAAAGCACTGGAGATTCAAGAGGATCCTGAATCAAAAAAGTCTGCTGTTGCTGTTCAAGTGGAGGAGGAAGCGGATGTAAATCAGGAACAGGAGTTTATGCGCAGTCATCGGTCTGAATCCAGGTCATTATATAATCAGGTTGAAGTTGTTGCACCTACCAATTATAGTGTCATTCTTTATGGTGAAAGCGGGACAGGCAAGGAGGTAATAGCTCAAACCATTCATAATTTCAGCTCACGCCGTGACCAGCCTTTCGTAGCGATGGATTGCGGTGCTTTAACACGAGAGCTTGCAGGTAGTGAATTATTTGGTCATGAAAAGGGTGCATTTACCGGAGCAGTAAACTCTAAGGCCGGACATTTTGAGATGGCAAACGGCGGCACTCTATTTCTTGACGAAGTGAGCAACCTGCCCTACGATATACAAGTTGCATTATTGAGAGTAATTCAGGAGAGAAAATTCCGGCGCTTAGGCGGCATGAAAGAGATAACAGTGGATGTAAGGATCATTGTTGCTTCAAATGAAAATTTACATGACGCCTATAAGAAAGGGAAATTCAGGGAAGACCTTTATCACCGGTTCAATGAATTCAGTATTTATATTCCGCCATTAAGGATGAGAAAGGATGATATAATGGATTTTGCCAATTTCTTTTTAGAAAAGGCCAATCGTGAATTAGAGAAGCTGGTTGAGGGATTTGAAAAATCGGTTATGGAAATATTCATGAATTATTATTGGCCAGGCAATCTTCGTGAACTGCGAAACATCGTCCGTCGGGCAGCCCTTCTTACCGATGGCGGCAAAGTACAAGTATCAGCACTTCCATTTGAGCTCGAGAATTATAGGCTGTCATCCAATTATCCCAACAACTCATTAGATAGACCAAATTCAGAAACTGATCTCAAGGCCGCGGCCCATGAAGCAGAATATGAAACTATTAGAAGGGTGTTGGAGAAGGTAAATTATAACAAAACAAAAGCTGCCCGTATCTTGAATATTGATAGGAAAACACTTTATAACAAGATCAAGAATTTTAACCTATAAGTCTCCGATAACTACGGCATCAACTTTCTTTCGAAGATTATGAAAGCTTTTCCAGACACTTTTCAATGTCAATTCCATTGCCTAATACGTCGGTGAATAAATCGCCTGTTTTCTTTAATCGTTTATGTATATTATAAATGGTAAAGTCCGATGGTTGAAGACCTTTCTTAACTTCTTTCCAAAATAGTGGTGTAGAGACTGTGGCACCTTCCCGCGGACGCAGGCTATACACGGATGCCAGTGTCTGGCCTCGTCTATTCTGCAAATAGTCAATGTATATATTGTCCCCTCTTTTATCGAGAGGACGAATTACGCTGGTAAAAGCCGGCAGTCTCTCCGAGGCAATAATTGCAACTATATTAGCAAAATTCTTTACTTCTTCGTAATTATAACGGGCATTCAGAGGAACATAAATATGTAATCCTGAAGCTCCTGAAGTCTTGCAGAATGATATCACTCCTGCCTTATCAAATACTTCCTTCACAACCAGAGCCGTTTCAATTACCTGTTCAAAAGTATTTTTAGGAGAGGGATCAAGGTCAATGGCCAGATAATCAGGTTTATCAAGGGAGGTTACACGTGAATGCCAGGGATTGAGCTCAATACACCCCAGATTATTCATATAAGCCAGGGTAGGCCTGTCATTACAGATGAGATATTCAATATCCTTATTTGCCGATTCGGAGTAGATGGTTTTCTTTTTAGCCCACGAAGGAGCCTCATCACCGGCATCCTTATGAAAAAAACCTTTATCGGCAATACCATTTGGATTTCTTAACAATGATTGTGGACGGCCTTTTAGATAGGGCAATATATAATCTGCCATCGATTGATAATATGCTATTACATCTCCTTTACTAACATTATCCTTCGGAAAATAAACCTTATCGAGATTGGTGAATTTTACAGTCCTTTTATCTATAACTAATTCCCCTATGTTTTTAGATGAACCTGCTTTTACTGGTTTTATATCCTTAAAAAATTCTTGTGAAGCAGATTTCTTCTCAATTTGTTTCATGCCGGAGCGCGTTATTTATTTTGAAGCAGTTGATTCACCTTCTTCTTTTTCTCATTCATTACTTCTTTTGCAGGTTTATTTTCCCTAAGTCCCATAAAGACAGGATGACGCATAATGCCTTCATTTGTCATTTCTGCAAACTTTACATTACAAACAAGTTTCGGCTTTACCCAGGTTACGGGCATGTTGGTTTTAATTTTTTCTTTAAAGGGTGATATTTCCGTAACCAGGGCTGATAACTGATCATAAAGTGACTTTAAAGTTTTATCACTAAAACCTGTTCCTGTATGTCCGGAATATTTCAGCGAACCTCCCTCATAAACTCCGAGCACCAGAGACCCAAAATATTTCCTGGATTTACGCGGCTCAGTAAATCCAGCAATCACTGCTTCTTGCCCTTTATGATTTTTTATTTTAATCCAATTGCTGGTCCTTGCTCCCTCTACATAGTCGCTTTGAGCATTTTTAGCTATAATTCCTTCCATATTTTTTTCGCTTACCAGTGCAAAAAACTTCTTCCCCTCACCTACTATATGGTCTGAATAGCGGATTACATTATTATTAATACTCTTAAGTGTTTCACGCAATATTTCTTTTCGTTCCTCTAAGGGCAACATAGTGAGATTCCTGTCGTCCTTTTTAAGAATATCGAAAACGTAATAGACCAATGCCGCGCGGGAGGGATCGAAATTTTGGAGTAGCTGAAAATTGGGAGTTCCATCTTTATCCAGTGCTGTTACCTCACCATCCAGGATGAGAGAAGATTTTATTTTTTTTAATTCAACTGCAATCTCCGGGTATTGATCAAGAAAGGAAATTCCATTTCGGGAATAGAATTTTAAATCTTTACCAGTTTCAGCAATTGACCTATAGCCATCCCATTTTATCTCAAAGATCCATGAAGGATTATCGAAAGGCACATCTGTTTCCTTTGCAAGCATAGGCTTTACATAATTCTCAAGATGGACTTTTTTTGAGAAGCGACCAGGTCTATTTAAGGTTATTGCCGGAGTTTTTTTTTGTACAGTTGTCGCTTTGCTTTCTTTTTTTGCTTTACCAGTCACCTTGCTGTCTTTCTGGGCGGTAAGTGAGGGATACGCTTCGCTGCTGTATTCTTCATCCACTGAATATTGATCGCGATGCTTAATTAACAACCATTCGTTTTGCCGTTTACTCTCAGTTTTCAATTTAACCAAGGCGAACTCACCCTTTAATTTTTCTCCCTTCATCACAAATTTTAAATTGCCGCTCTTCAGTTCTTTTAGCAATTGAGTTTCAACTTTATTCTGAGAGGATGTGAGGGGAGAATAAGTGCCTTTATCCCATATTTCAACTGTGCCGGCACCGTAATTTCCCTTCGGAATTTCTCCTTCAAACTTTCTATACTCATAGGGATGATCTTCTACCATCATCGCTAGCCGCTTATGTTTAGGGTTGAGCGAGGGGCCTTTAGGAACAGCCCAGCTTTTCAGAACCCCTCCCATTTCTAACCTAAAATCGTAATGCAGATGCGAGGCGTTGTGGCGTTGCACCACGAACTCTAAGGTCTTGCCGGCTTTTACCTTTTTTGCTGTCGGCTCCGGTGTGTTTTTAAAATTCCTTTTTTCAGAATATAATTTGAGTGCCATAATATTTATTATGATGCCTTTTTCTTTTTGGTACCCAAACTTGCTTTTAATTGAGCCATAAGATCGTCGGTTTTTGTATGAACAACCTTCATTTTGGGGGTAGCTATTTTTGCACCCTTAGCTTTAGCCTTAATTACATTTAATAAAGATTCGTTATAGTTATCCTTGAAAGCCGCGAGGTCAAATTTTTCAGAAAGCTGTTCAATTAAAGAAATGGCAAGGTCTAATTCCTTAGAATTCACTTTAGTTTTTTCAGGCACAGTCAGTTCTTTGTGATCGCGCACTTCCGCTGCAAATCTGATTTTATTAAGAACAATTACCCCCTCGGAGGGCTTTATAATGGCCAACGATTCTTTATTTCTTAACACATAGGTACCCACGCCAACCTTATTCGTCTTTAGCAGAGCATCTCTCAAAAGTGCATATGCCCTTGAACCATTTTTTTCCGGTTCGAGGTAATAAGGGGTGTCATAATAAATTGTATCTATTTCTTTCTCGTCCACAAAATCTGATATCTCAATAACTTTTGATTTTTTAGCACTGGCAGCTTCAAAATCTTTATCGGTTAGCACTACATATTTATCATCCAATTTATATCCTTTCACAATATTACTCCATTCTACTACCGTCCCGGTGTTTTCATTGACTCGCTGAAAACGGATGTTTGAAAGATCCTTTGAATCAAGCATATCGAGGTCGAGACTGCTTGATTGTGTAGCACTGTACATTTTAACCGGGATGTTTACCAGTCCAAATCCAATTGCTCCTGTCCAGATGGGTCTCATAGGATGTTATGTTTAAATTGTGATTCAAGAATTTGCATAAGGATTTTTTCCACTGAAGTGAGTCCTGAAGTATTGTCGTCCTCTTCAATCCTCTCTATTTCTTCCAGATACTTTTGCAGGGCCATTTTTTCATAAAGAGAGATAATTAACGGATGAACATAATATTTTCTGCAGATGGTTTTTGTATTGCCAAGGTGGCTGGAAACTTTGTCCATAACAACACCGATATTCCTTCGGGCGTCTTTCACTGTATCGGGGGGGCCTATCTCCTTAAATGTCATCAGCGCCTTTACCGTACCCGCCCATGTTCTGAAATCTTTCGAACTATAATCACCGCCGCTGAGGGTTTTGATATATTCATTTACCATGCCCGAATCAATTGAATGCCGGCTCCCCTTTTCATCGTAATATTGAAATAATTCCTGACCGGGAATATCCCGGCACTTCTTTACAATAGATGCAAGCCGTTTGCTTCTTATGGAAATGTTATGAT
>JACCZV010000313.1 GCA_013695775.1 Chitinophagales bacterium
CCTCATAAAGGTGTAAATCCGGACGAAGTTGTGGCAATAGGAGCATCTATACAGGGAGGTGTTTTAGCTGGTGATGTGAAGGATGTATTGCTTCTTGATGTTACGCCATTGTCGCTGGGTATTGAAACACTTGGTGGTGTAATGACAAAGCTCATCGAATCCAACACGACCATTCCGACCCGTAAGTCGGAGACCTTTACTACAGCGGCAGATAGCCAGCCCTCGGTTGAAATCCATGTCCTTCAGGGTGAGCGCTCTATGGCACGTGATAATAGAACCATTGGACGCTTCATGCTCGACGGAATTCCCCCTGCACCACGCGGTGTGCCACAGGTAGAAGTTGCTTTTGATATTGATGCAAATGGAATATTGAATGTTGCTGCCAAAGATAAAGGCACTGGCAAAGAGCAAACGATAAAGATCCAGGCATCTACCGGTTTGAGCAAAGAGGAAGTAGAGAAGATGAGAAATGATGCAAGGGCGAACGAAACATCAGACCGAGAGGCTCGTGAAAAAGTTGATAAGCTTAATACAGCAGATTCGCTGCTCTTCCAGACAGAAAAACAGTTATCAGAATTTGGTGATAAAATTCCAGCCGAGAAAAAAGCAACTATTGAATCAGCACTTGGCAGGTTAAAGGATGCTCATAAAAATCAGGACATTGCAGGGATTGATTCAGCAATGAATGATTTGAATCAGGCATGGCAGCAGGCCTCAGAAGACCTGTATAAAGCACAGCATCCACAGGGATCCAATGCCTCTGAAAATAGTGAAGGCATGAATAATTCCGAGGATGCTTCTTCTAAAGACGATTCAGTGCAAGATGTACCATATGAAGAGGTGAGTGACGATAAGAAGTAAATGTGAGCTTCCTTAGCCATTGCTCAGGATAAGTTGTCGAAGGGTTGCACGGGATAATAGATTGACAAAATAATTCTTAATCTTTTGGCTTAATCCAAAAGAACAAAAGATCAAGGCTTTAAAAAAACAGAAGCGCTGCTCATCCTCTATTGGAAAAATGAAAGCTCTTTTTAAGGTGCACGATCGTTTTGTAGGTGCAATCACTTTCGGAGGGGCACCCTGAGCGGAGTCGAAGGGTTCCTTTAGCTTGCCTCCTTTCTTTTCTCGTGCTTCGTTTTTTTAACGCACTAACCAGAGGAAGATACCCCATAATATCGTACTTGTAATCTGATAAAATTGTTATGATATATTTGAAAACAGCATCCTAAAATCAAATTTACTTCTTAGGTGCATACCCATACACAAACGTGGTATATTTCTTAAAATAATCTACCTGCTTTAAATTCTGCTCTATTTGTGCTTTGCGTTTTTCCTCTTCAAGTTTAGGAAATCCGCCCGTATAAATAAAGTAAACTGTGTCTGTAACTTTTTTTGTCTCGTTCGCATAATCACTATCCCATTTCATTAGGTGTGCTCCTAACAGGCTGTTATATTTATCACGTTGCGGATGTATGTCTGTGTAATAAATATAAGTAGGCACACTTGAATCATGAATAAATAAACTCTCACCATCAACATTTTTTGCTTTTATATAATCCAATCCTTCAGTAATTTCATGAAAGCCATATTTTTCACTAAACAATTCGAAATCATTGAAGCTGCTAATCATCACTATACCAATAGCAATCATTGTAATCTTTACAGTTAGAAACTTGGTTTTCCATAAATGATGAAACCCATAACTAAACAGGATGAGTAGCAATGGCAAAATGAATAAGGATACACGCACAAGGAGAGAATAATGATGCATGGCAGCCGTAATGAGTGTTAGTAATATAGGTGTAAAAGCAAGTATTAAGATATCGAAATGCTTTCTGCGCAATGCAATAAAACCTGAACCTATAAAAAAGAAAGACGCGATCAGATTAAAAAAAGTATACCCGCCGGTATTAGATACTATCTCCTCTATCTTCTTCCAGTTGTGCTTCCATTCTTCTATATTTTCGGGGATTGCATATAGAAAATAATCTGCATGATAGTTCTGCAGGTAATCAGAATTAATTTGAGGCTTTAGAGTATGCCAGTAATATATTCCAAACACAGCAAGCCATATTATCCCAATCAAAATTAGTCCGCCTATTAAATTCCATTTTTTAGCTTTTACAACTTGCCATGCATAATAAAGCCCTATAGCCGTCAGTGCAAATACAGAAGGCATGGAAGAGAATATTGAAATAACACCCGCAACAATCCAGAAATATATAAATTCTGTTCTACCTCTTTTAAAGATGTCCCATTCCAGAGCAAGCCAGATCAGCATAAGTACTATCAGTACATCTGGCATGTATTGCTTTATTGTTGCAGAAAATTCTATGAAGTAAGGGCTGAATGCCATTAGAGCAAGTGGAAGCCAGATTGTCTTTTCATCAACAAGCTTTTTCATGATTTGCCAGAAAACAAATAAGACAGCGATGCCGCAAAACATAGGGTATAGTTTCAGTGCGTGTTCGCCATAGCCAAATGTGAGCGATAATAATTCTTCTATCCATAAAAAAATTGGTGGTGCATATTGCTCATATTTTAGTGGCCTCAACAGTTCTGCAAAGTCGCTCTCATAAATATTTCGAACTATGTTGGCTTCATCAATGATAAGATTTCTATTTTGGAAAAATATAATGAGTCGCAGGGTGATCCCAAAAAATATTATTATCCAAATCAGGACATGAGGAAGTTTCCTAAACTGATTGGAATACTTATCCGATAAAACCATCTCAGATATAATCTTTTACTGGTTGATACTGACGACGACCACTTACAGCTAATAGGCTAATATGCGCCTCTTTAAGACCCATAAGGTACTTTGAATGGTACTATATTCATAACGTAGAGATTTGGTATCAACCGATTTCAGGACAATGCTCAAAAAACTAAAGGAGCCGGAAAGTTACTTCCGACCCCTTTTTCCCCCAAAAAACTAAATCCTTCCTACTTACTCAGCAACATTAAATCTTAACGAACGTAACAACGTCAGGACCAGGAGCTTGAATTTTAATTGCAGTATTGGTAATTCTTACTACCTGCCAATCGTCATCATCGAGATCATCTAATGCGGCATTGCCGGCAATGTTTAAGGTCATCATTGTCTCGGCGGCGTTCAGGTTCCATGATCCTGTGAATACCTGACCATTTCCCGTTGTAACTTTTAATACACCGTTTGCCATGAAATTAAACGTGTACCCATTGAACTGAGCTGTCTCA
>JACCZV010000314.1 GCA_013695775.1 Chitinophagales bacterium
GACGTGGGCTTATCCAATGAAATCTACCTCTGAGGCCATCAACCTGAGGCAACATGTACTGCAGAATTTTGAACAGGCACTTATAGCCACCGAAGCAGAACAGGAAGCACTAATGAATTTTGTGATTGTAGGTGGTGGTCCGACGGGAGTTGAATTATCGGGAGCCTTCGCCGAAATGCGAAGACATGTATTTCCGAAAGATTATCCTGAGCTTGATTTCAGCAAAATGAAAATTATAATGGTGGAAGGCTCGCCTAAAACGCTCGGCAATTTTAGTGAGAAATCTTCAATGAAATCAAGGCAGTATCTTGAAGAGTTGGGTGTACAGGTTATGACCAATACTCAAGTAAAAGATTATGATGGAGATAAAGTGTTGCTGGACGATGGTTCTTTTATTCGAAGCAACACAGTGGTTTGGACTGCCGGGATAAAAGGAAATCTAATTGAAGGTGTTAATAAGGAATCGGTGGTGCGAGGCAATAGATTAAAAGTAGATCGCTCCAGCCGTGTTGAAAAGCATCGAAATATTTATGCAATTGGAGATATAGCATACATGGTAACAGGAAAATACCCAACCGGACATCCACAGGTGGCGAATGTGGCAATAGGTCAGGCTAAGGTTTTGGGAAGAAATTTTAATAACCTTCTCTTAAATAAGCCCCTCATAGAGTATGAATACCACGATAAGGGATCAATGGCGACCGTAGGAAAACATAAAGCTGTAGTCGACCTGCCATTAGTGAGCTTCCAGGGCTTTTTAGCGTGGTTCATCTGGATGGCACTGCATCTGGTGCTTCTTATGGGAATGAAAAATAAAATATTTGTTTTTATTGATTGGGTGATTGGCTATTTCTCAAATGACTCTACATTGAGGCTAATTTTTACTCCGCACGCAAAGCAGAATCAAAAAATTGTAAATGTCCATAGCAATTAATGAGATTAGCTCCACAAAAGCTATAATAGAAAAGGCAGCCAGATCGCTGCCCTTATAAAAAGTTGGATGTGGTCTATCTTTTGGGTTCCATCAATTTGAAGAATTGATCGAGTTGGGGAAGAATAACAATACGCGTACGGCGGTTGGCGGTGCGGCCTTCAGGCGTATCATTGGAAGTTAGAGATTCATATTCACTTCTTCCTGCCGCTATCATTCTTTTGGGATCAACCCCATAATCTTTTTGAAGGGTACGGGTTACTGCTGTGGCACGGAGCACACTCAGATCCCAGTTGTCTTTGATGAAACCTGTTTTAATGGGCTTGTTATCAGTATGTCCTTCCACCATAAACTCAATATCAGGCTGTGCCTTAATTACATCTGCAACCTTTCCTAATACGTTTTTGGACTCGGATGAAATTTCATAACTGCCACTTTTGAAAAGCATCTTGTCGGATATAGATATAAAGACTGCGCTGCCCTCTACTTTTATCTGTACGTCTTCATCATTAATATCTTTAAGGGCACCCTTAAGATTCATCACAAGAGCCATATTCAAAGAATCTTTTTTTGACATAGATATTTGAAGATCCTTGATGTAGGCATCTTTGGTATTCAGATTCTCCATTGACTTTTTAATGCTTTCAGCCTGTGTTGAAGATAAGACTGAAAGATCGCGGAGCTGGTTGAGTATGGATGTATAGTTTTGTTTCATAAACTCATTTTCCTGCTGCAACTCCTCATTTCTTTTTGTACCAGCGTCTCTATCAGTAAGGCACGTTCTAAGCTGATCCTCCACCTTGGTATAATCGGTCTTTAGTGAATCATACCTTGCTACCTGCGATTTAAACTTTTTGCTGCTGACACACGATGCCATGGTGAGTGAAAAAAAGCATAGGAGCAGAATGTTTCTTGTATTTACTAACATAGGAGTTGGATTTTTTTGTAAAAGTAACATCTCATAATAATCTCTAATAACCTGTTTGTAGTAATATCAACATGCACTGTTAGCAAACATATGTAAACTTGGAAACATATGGGAGATAGGTGGCAACAAGCAGAAATAAATATAGCGGCTGAGATGGAAAATGAATTCTAATTATATTTGTAAACGATATCAATTTTAAATTGACCACACAAAAATCAATATTCCACATGAAAAAGATCCAACTAATTCTCCCACTTCTATGCCTTGTATTGCTTATTTCATCCTGCTCCCGTGACATTCAGTTTGCTGGTCATTACAAGCCAAATACTGACGTGGCAAAAACAAAACCGTCAGTTGCTTCTCATGCACAAACACCTATGCAAACTTTACCAGTGACCTCAGAAGTAGCTAAACTCGAAGCTTCTTCGACAGAAGCTTCTCCGCAGCTCGAACTTGTTAAAACAGTGAAAGAGAAGCTTAGTGAGCATTCAAATCTTTCTATAAAGCAAAAAAAGATGGTGGATAGGAAGTTTGATCAGTTAGAAAATAAGCTTGCCAAACATGCTGCTAAAGAGAAATCTATTTGGAAGGATACAGAACCTGGCATGAATACTTCCCCAAAGTCAGAAATAAGCGAAGCAGATAATGAAACTATTCTTTATGCTTTACTTGCACTTTTCATTCCTCCTTTAGCTGTGGCGCTTTATGAAGACGATATTACAAGCCACTTCTGGATCGCGCTTTTACTTACCCTATTGTTCTTTTTGCCTGGTGTAATTTATGCTCTTGTAATAATTTTAGGAGATAATAGCCTAAAGAACTGATAATATCCTTCAAAGACTTAATCCGCAAGCCGCTCAGCTTGCGGATTTTAGTTTATCTCCCTTAAGCCTAATAATAGTTGGTGTAATTGTACTCTTTATAAAAGGTCGCTTGCTTAAGGTTGTGAGTTACCGGATAACTATTTTTGTAGTCAACATTGTGTCTCCGGTTCTCAGAGAAATAATGTATACACCCGGAGGATAATCAAGTTTAGATATTGTCTAGGTTGCGTGAGTCTGAATTCCTCAAGCTTTTCACCGAGGGTGTTGAAAATAAGGAGCGTAAACTCCTGAGGATGCTTTTCCGGTAGTTCAATGGTTAAATTTCCATCGTAGGGATTGGGGTAAATAATTACACCTGATGCATCACTGGTAACATTGATTCCTGTAGTGGCGTTGTATTCGATAAACTCGGCATAAGGAATACCACCGTCAATAAAATCACAATCATGGAGTTTGGTATAAGTATTAGAAGTCAGGTTATAAGAAAAAATGACCCCGACTCCGCTTACTCCCCCAAAGGCAGTCATCCCATACAAGTTGCCATCACTGGCCTGTATTACAC
>JACCZV010000317.1 GCA_013695775.1 Chitinophagales bacterium
GTAGTGATAAATAAAGATCCTGAAGCGCCATTCTTTAAAGCCGCTGACTATGGAATTGTGGGAGATGCTCTGGAGGTGGTTCCAAAGCTTAACGAGGCATTTCGTAAGTTCAAATCAGGAGATTAAATATTTCGTCAACAGCGATTTAGTATGAAGAAAATAGAACTGGAGATCGTTGCCTTGTCACACAGTATTACACAATCTCATTCATACGCTGTGGTGCTGGGTGAGGTGAATGGCATTAGACGACTGCCAATCGTTATTGGTGGATTTGAGGCACAGGCCATCGCTGTAGCTTTAGAAAAGATGAATCCGACGCGTCCGCTTACCCACGATCTCATGCGCAGCATCTGTCAGTCGTTCACTATAGAAATGAAGGAGGTGATCATTAACAATCTGCTCGATGGAATTTTTTATTCTCAGCTTGTTTGTAAACGAGGAAATGAGCTTGTCGAAATCGATTCGCGTACTTCAGATGCACTCGCTCTCGCGGTGCGGTTCGATTGTCCTATTTACACCTACGAATTTATTCTCGACTCAGCCGGACTTATATTGGAAGAACCAGGCAAAGAGGAGAAGCTGGAGCTGAAGGAACGAAAGCCGGAAAAAAAAACAGCTGCGGCCACAACCAATCTAAGAACCCTCGATCTTGCCCGTCAGTCACTACCCGAATTGAATCAACTGTTGCAATCCCTGCTGGAGAAAGAGGATTATGAGCAGGCGATTATGGTGCGTGATGAGATTTCACGGAGAAAGAAAGAATCTTAATGCATATCACAAAAATCTTTCCTTCAGCGCAGGTGTAGGTATTATGCACACTTTACGTTTTCCAAAAAATATATATCTTGATTTGGAAATCAACCAATAAACCGCATCCCTAAAAAATCCTGGCATCACTGCGAATACTTTCAGATACTTCCAGCCACCGTCTAACTGTTTTAGAATCCGGAGTATTGCCGTTGACCGGGTAAATAATCTTCCATCTTCAATCAGCACAAGTGTATTCAGGTTTTTTACAAACTCGTTGTGAGCTGACAAAATTTCTTTTGCTGCTTCAGATTGCAAACTACAAAACATGAAGTTGAATCTGCTGTCACGCCTTATCACAAATTGAACGAATCCATTACAGAGATTACATACTCCGTCAAAAAGGATTATGGATTTGCTATTACTGTTCAATCGCTGAGATTTATTATTTAATGAAAATAATGCCAGGGAAGTTCACTTTCATTGATGACAGATTCAATAAAAGGTTCACTGCTGCCCGTTTGCTGATAAATTTTATCAGCATAGTTGTGTTTAACCATCTGAAGATAGTAGGAGTCAGATATTAAATTTTTAACTGCCACTGGTGGACAGCGTTGTCTGATAATACCCGGAAAGCTGCACCCTCGCTGAATATTCTTCTTATAATTGCGGAAAATAACCCGATGTTCGAAACACTTGCTTCATCAGAAGGATGGATCAGCCTTGTGACTCTAATATTTATGGAAATTATTTTGGGAGTTGATAACATCATCTTTATCTCTATAATCGCAAACAGGCTGCAGGAGAATGAGCGCGCCAGGGGCCGGTTGTTGGGATTAGGGATGGCGATGATCATCCGCCTGCTGCTGTTATTCGGAATTGCATTTATCATCTCGTTAACCAAGCCCTGGTTCACCCTTTTTGATATTGAGATAAGCGGCCATAACCTGATCATGCTTGCCGGAGGACTGTTTCTCCTCTTTCATACCACTCGGGAAATTCATACAAAAATCGAAGGCGAAGATGAAAATCCCGAACTCATAAAGGGTAGTAAGTTCGGAAAAGTGATCATACAGATCGCCCTAATTAATCTCGTCTTTTCAGTTGATTCTATACTTACTGCTCTCGGAATGACGGATGACATCGGAGTGATGATGCTGGCAATCGTACTTTCAATGATTTTCATGATTGCATTTGCTGGTAGGGTATCGGATTTCATCAATCGCCATCCTACTATGAAGATGCTCGCACTATCGTTCTTGTTGATGATCGCCATCTTATTGATAGCGGATGGTCTGCATTATCATATCGACAAGAGATTCATTTATTTTTCAATGGCCTTCTCATTTTTTGTTGAGTTCCTAAACATGCGTATGCGGAAAAAGAGACAAGCTCCAGAAGCACCTCTGTGATAAATTTTGCTAACCATTTTATAATATTAGTAAAAAATTTTATTAGAGGCTAATGAAATGACTAGAATAATTGATATGATAATTTTCCAGAGAAGCTCATAAGACGATTTTCGTAGAAAGGGCTCCCTTCTCCTTGGGAGAAGGGTTGGGATGAGGAAAAGAGCCGGGCAGGTTCTTTTTTTGGTAATATATCCAGCCGTTTAATTGTTTGAAATGAAATTATTCATTTAATTCCTTCCCATTTAATTCCTTAACTCTGTATATGAGCATCCATAAACTCGTCTTTTTATTCGGTTTTCTCATTTCTATCTTTTCTTTAAAAGCACAAACATCTCCATCGGCAGATGCTTCGGAAATTCAGCTTCAGATAAATAAGCTTGACGTTCTTGGAAGCGTGCTCTATCTGGCAGCTCATCCTGATGATGAGAATACCCGCCTGATTGCTTATATGGCAAAGCAGAAGCTTTATAGAACTGGCTACCTCTCCATTACGCGCGGGGACGGCGGGCAGAATCTGATCGGAAATGAGCAGGGAGAAATGCTGGGATTGATTCGCACCCAGGAATTGCTTGCAGCACGCAGAATAGATGGCGGAGAGCAGTTTTTTACACGCGCAAATGATTTTGGTTATACAAAAAATCCGGAAGAGACCTTTACCTTCTGGAACAAAGACTCCATTCTCTCGGATGTTGTTTATGTGATACGCGCCTTTAAGCCAGATGTGATCATTTGCCGTTTTCCAACTACAGGTGAAGGAGGCCACGGGCAACATACGGCTTCGGCCATTCTTGCTACTGAAGCCTTTTCTGCAGCAGCAGATCCCAATCGCTTTCCGGAACAATTAAATTCTGTTTCTACTTGGCAGCCCAAAAGATTGATGTGGAACACATTCAGCTTTGGAGCAACCAATACAACCGCTCCCGATCAGTTTAAAATTGATGTAGGAGTTTTCAATCCCTTGCTGGGAAGGGGATATTCCGAAATCGCTGCCGACAGCCGTTCAATGCATAAGAGCCAGGGGTTCGGTTCTGGAAAAAACAGGGGCACCCAATTAGAATATTTCAAAACCATTGCAGGAGAGGCTCCGAATACAGATATAATGGATGGCGTAAATACCTCATGGGGCCGGATAGCCGGCGGAGATGCATTGCAGCATCAAGTAAGCAAACTCAGCGCTGAATTTAAACCGGGTGATCCCTCTGTTTCCATTCCACTGCTTATTGAACTTTATGATGCAATACAAAATTTGCCAGATAACTATTGGAAGAATCAGAAGAAAAAGGAAGTTGAGCAGTTGATCATTCTCTGCTCGGGTTTATGGTTCGAAGCATACTCGACGCAAACAACCGCAGTAGCAGGAGATACAATAGATTGGAAACTTCAGGCGATCACCAGAAGTAACGTTCCCATTGAATTAAAATCTGTAACTCTTCAGCAGTTTGACACCACCATAGGCAAGGTGTTAAGTAATAATGAGCTCTTTACTTTTCAGCGAAAGCAAAAACTTGAAAACAACACACCTCTCTCACAGCCTTATTGGCTGAAGCATCCGCACTCACAGG
The DNA here is from genome assembly GCA_013695775.1 of Chitinophagales bacterium. Classification (GTDB taxonomy): domain Bacteria; phylum Bacteroidota; class Bacteroidia; order Chitinophagales; family UBA10324; genus JACCZZ01. Next base: position 3,722 of record JACCZV010000317.1, read on the forward strand.
GGCAATACAGTGTTTCCAGCGATTCTACGATTGGTGAGCCTGAAAATGAACCGCCAGTACTTGCAACTTTTCACATGATGATTGCATCGAGAGATTTTTTTTATAGCCGTCCGCTTGTTAATAAATCTATTGATCCGGTGAGTGGAGAGGTATATCGGCCACTGTCTATCGCACCACCGGTAACGGCATCCATTGAAGCGCCTGTTTACATTTTCAGCAATGCACAGCCCCAGGGGATAAACATTTTGGTTAAATCTTCCATTGATGCAGCAAAGGGTTTCATATCTCTGAAATTGCCTGATGGCTGGAATGCAGATCCTGTCAGCAATATATTTGAGCTGAAGAATAAAGGAGATGAAGCCATGATATCATTTTCAGTTTCTCCCGCTACCAACGTGATCACTTCAGGAATAGATACAATAAAAGCCGTGATCGAATTGGAAGGAAAAACATTTGACAGAGGTCTCCTTGAGATCAATTACAATCACATCCCTGCCATTACAGTTTATCCTGTAGCGCAGGCGAAGTTGGTAAGTGTTCCTTTGATTATAAAAGGAAAAAAGATTGGATATATTAAAGGTGCAGGAGATTTTATCCCTGATATGCTTACTCATCTGGGATATTATGTTGCCATAATATCGGACGATGATATTGCAGATGGCAATCTAACACAATATGATGCTATAATCACCGGAATAAGGGCATACAATACCAAAGACCGGCTTAGACTTTTAAATCAGAGGCTGCTGGATTATGTGAACCGAGGTGGGATAATGCTGGTACAATACAACACATCAGACCTGGTGCTGAATGATATAGGACCTTATCCTTTTAAAGTTTCACGAGGTCGTGTAACGGATGAAAATGCACCTGTTACATTTGTAAATCCTGATGCGACAATATTAAATACGCCAAATAAAATTACTGCTCAAGACTTTGAGGGTTGGATACAGGAGAGGGGGTTATATTTTGTTTCGGAAGTAGACAGCAATTACGAAAAAGTGCTTTTGATGAGTGACAAAGAAGAAGCTCCTTTGGATGGGTCCTTGATTGTGTGCAACTATGGCAAGGGTAGATTTGTATACACTGGTCTTTCTTTCTTTCGACAATTGCCGGCAGGTGTTCCGGGTGCATATCGCTTGTTTGTGAATTTAATTTCAAAATAAAAATACACTGTGGAAATACATTATGTTTTAAAATTTAATTTGCTTAAATTGGAACATCTTCTTTCTTATAAAGCACCTACGATAATTACAGTAAAATAAATTGTTAAGGGGATGGAGAAGTTTAGATGATTTCCTGAATCCTAGTCTTAGCGTTACGGGAAACTTTATAATCTATTCAGCCATTATCTTGCATTTTGAAAATCACCGGAATGGCTGACGACCCAAAAGATCTACCTCCCATTTTCCGTACCTGGAAACAGTTCTACCTTTTCGTAGTAGCCTGGCTGTTGCTGCTCATCATTGTATTTTATCTGTTCACTCAATATTTTTCATGAGTGTTATAGATTGGATAGTGTTGTCTTCAACACTGCTGGCAATTGTATTTTATGGTCTTTACCGCAGTCGTGGCGAGCGCCACCTTGATTCTTATCTGTTGGGCAATCAATCACTCCGCTGGTACCAGGTAGGATTTTCAATAATGGCGACGCAGGCCAGCGCCATCACTTTCTTATCGGCCCCTGGTCAGGCATATACTGACGGGATGCGCTTCGTGCAGTTTTATTTCGGACTGCCACTTGCAATGATCTTCATTTGCATCTTCTTTCTCCCAATATTTCATAAGCTAAAAGTATTTACTGCCTATGAATTTCTTGAACAGCGATTCGATCTGAAAACCCGGTCGCTCACCGCCCTGCTCTTTCTCACTCAGCGGGGGCTTGCAGCAGGGCTTACCATCTATGCACCGTCAATAGTACTCTCATCATTGCTGGGGTGGAATATTTACTGGACAAATATTTTTATGGGAGGCCTCGTAATCACTTATACCATGAGCGG
>JACCZV010000318.1 GCA_013695775.1 Chitinophagales bacterium
AGTGTCAACCGCTTGAAACAAGGGATAGATGAAAACATTGCAAATTCAATATTGATAAAAGTAAACCAGATCGGATCACTTAGTGAGACGATTAACGCTGTGGATCTAGCTCACCGTAGCGCCTACTACAGTGTTATGAGTCACCGTTCGGGGGAAACAGAGGATACCACCATTGCCGACCTCGCTGTTGCATTAAACTGTGGCCAGATAAAAACAGGTTCAGCATCACGGTCAGACCGAGTAGCAAAATACAATCAATTGCTGCGCATTGAAGAACAGTTGGGCAGCGATGCTTATTTTCCTGGTAAGGATTTTAAATTCATATGATCTGATGAGGATAGGTAATATGATGAATTGATGATCACTCATGATTGTTGCTTAAAAAAAGATGTTACCGTTGAATCCTTAGCATTCTCCCGGAGTTGACCTTAATCTCACCAATGCGTTATGGGATCAGAATCAAAATATAATCAACGTGGCGTCTCCGCCTCAAAAGAGGATGTTTATAGCGCTATTGCCAGTTTGGGAAAAGGAATATTTCCAAATGCATTCTGTAAGGTCTACCCCGATTATTTTGTAAATGATCCCGAATATTGCACTATGGTACATGCCGATGGCGCAGGTTCAAAGTCATCGCTTGCATATTTATATTGGAAAGAAACCGGTGACCTTTCCGTGTGGAACGGCATAGCCCGTGACGCCATAGTTATGAATACCGATGATCTGATCTGTGCCGGTGCAACCGGACCATTTTTATTTTCCTCCATCATCAACCGAAACAAGCACCTTATACCTGCTGAAGTACTCTCTGAAATCATTTCAGGCACTGTAGAATTCATGCAGGAGATGAAAGAGTATGGAATCGAAATTAATTACATGGGTGGTGAAACTGCCGACCTGGGAGATGTAGTGAAAACGATCACTGTAGATTCAACGATCACTTGCAGAATGCCGAGGGATCATGTAGTAACAAATAACATTCAGCCTGATGATATTATAATAGGACTGGCCTCCTTTGGAAAAGCGGATTATGAAAAAAAATATAACAGTGGTATAGCAAGCAATGGATTAACTGCCGCACGACATGATGTGCTCCATCATGAATATTTTTCTAAATACCCTGAAACTTTTGACGCAAATACCGAAGAGGATCTCATTTATAGTGGATCGAAAAAGGTAACAGATGCTTTTGAGGAAGGATCGTTGAACATAGGAAAGCTGTTGCTTTCTCCAACCCGAACCTATTTGCCTGTGATGAAAATAATTCTAGAAAAATTTTATGATTGCATTCATGGCCTAATTCATTGCAGCGGGGGGGGTCAAAAAAAGGTATTGCATTATGTTGACAGGATGCACGTCATAAAAAATAATTTCTTTCAAACCCCACCTGTTTTCAAATTGATTCAGCAGGAATCAGGTACCGCGTGGAAGGAAATGTTTGGTGTATTTAACATGGGACACCGTCTTGAAATCTATACCGAGAAAAAGAATGCGGCAGCTATCAGTTATATAGCCGACAGCTTCGGTATAGAGGCCCGCATCATTGGAAAGTGCATTGCGGCAGATGAAAAGAAACTTACGATCGAATCAGAATTTGGCACTTTTGAGTATTGAGTCAATTTAATTTTATTATAGTATATCTTAACGGATATTTAACTTTCTTTCCTGAATTCTTCTTTGATTCAATATTATTGCAAACAACTATACCTTTGCTCCCATTATACCCTTATATAATCAAACAAATTTTTAATGCAATCTTTTTCAGACCTCGGGCTTTCACAGCCAATCTTAGAGGCCATCGAAACTCTTGGTTTTGTTACTCCTACCCCAATCCAGGAAAAAACCATTCCGGTTTTACTTTTAAATAACAGAGACCTAATTGCTCTTGCTCAAACCGGCACCGGCAAAACTGCTGCTTTTGGATTGCCTTTAATTCAATTATTAGACAGCAATGCATCATATACTCAGGTGCTCATAATTGCCCCTACCCGGGAATTGTGTATGCAAATAACCAGCGACATAAAAAGCTACGCGAGGCGGATTCCATCTATAAAAATTGTAGCGGTTTATGGGGGTGCAGGGATTATGGAGCAGATGAGAGCGATAAGGAATGGTGTTCAGGTGGTGGTAGCTACTCCTGGTCGCTTGATTGATCTAATAGGTAGAAAGGCAGTCAACCTCAGCGCCATTCGATATGTAGTACTCGATGAAGCAGATGAGATGCTGAATATGGGATTTCAGGAAGACATCGATGAAATCCTGAAATCAACACCTGCGGAGAAATTGACCTGGCTTTTCTCTGCTACAATGCCCCCGGAGATTCGGCGCATCTCAAAGAATTATATGAAGAATCCACATGAGGTGCAGGTAGGTGTGGCAAACATGGCAAATGAAAATATTGTTCATCAATATTTTGTAGTTCACAGCCGTGAAAAATATGATGCCCTGAAACGTATTGTAGACTATACGCCTGACATTTATGGCATTATCTTTTGCAGAACAAAAGCAGAAACACAGCAGGTAGCTGATTCCTTAATTAAAGATGGTTATAATGCAGATTCCTTACACGGTGACCTCAAGCAAGCTCAGCGAGATAAGGTGATGCGATCCTTTAAAAGCCGAACCCTCCAATTGCTGATAGCTACCGATGTTGCGGCACGTGGTATAGACGTGAATGATGTATCTCACATCATTAATCTGCATTTACCTGATGATATGGATTTCTATACGCATAGAAGTGGCAGGACTGCAAGGGCAGGAAAGACAGGGATATCTATGGTGCTTGTGGATGATCGTGATGTGTCGAAGATCAGGCAGCTGGAAAAAAAGCTTCAGACAAAATTTGAGCGCAAGCAAATTCCGACGGGACTCCAGGTATGCGAACAGCAGTTGCTTGCACTTATCCATCGGGTTCATGAGGTTAACGTGAATGAGAAAGAGATGGGGGCCTTCATGCCATCGGTGATGCACGAGTTTCAGGATCTTTCTAAAGAAGAGGTGATAAAGCGTTTTACTTCCATAGAATTTAATCGCTTTCTTGATTATTACCGGGGCGCACGCGATTTAAACGTTAGAGAAAGAAAAGCTTTTCCCGATAGGAAAGGCGACGATGAGCATCATGCAGGTCAACGGATGTTTATTAATCTGGGAAAGATGGATGAGCTCAACGAAGATAAGCTGATGGGAATTATCCGGCACGCAACACAGCTCAAAAATAAGGACATCAACAACCTGAAATTGAAAGGTGCGTACTCATTCTTTTATATTGAGGAAGAGCATGTAAACGGTGTTGTACATGCCTTTAAAGGAGCGTCACATCGGGGGCGGCGGATACGTGTTGAAGTGCAAAATGAAAATGAGGAACGGCGTGAAAAGAAACCCCATCGCAAAGGTGGAGTTTTTCAAAAAAAGAGTGAGAAGAACCGATATTGAAAGTAGTTCAATTCCCAAGATTCTCTTCGGAACCTATCATCATGCTTGTTACTGCACCACTATTTGTTTGCGGGCCGAAATATTATCTCCTGTCAATTGCATAAAATAAAACCCTTCTGTCAGTCCATCAATAGAAATGGTTCTTTCATTCAAACCATTTGATGCAGTCAATGATTCTGAATAAACAACTGCTCCGAGAAGGTTTACTATTTCTAATGAGAGCTGCAATGATTCATTTACATTAAAATTTATGTGAACAATATCCTGAGCGGGAATAGGAAACACATTAAACCATGTAGCATCTCCATTAATACTGGTAGTTGCAACCGGAAGGGTGTTGAATTGCTGAATTGTTGTAAAGGCAGAACTATCACCAAAGTCCATACAAATTGATTGTATCTGCCAGTCATAAAAAGAATTTGGAATTAAATTATCCAGCGATATGGAATTGGTGAATCCAGGTACTGAAATCCAATCAGTAGAAGTAGTAAGTTTATATTGAAAAATATAAGAGGAACTAAAATTAGGTTCTTCCCACGTTAAGACTGCAGAATCTGAGCTTACATAAGTAATGGCCAATGTAGAATCCAGAGCCGGCGGACAACGGTTCCAGTCGAATTTATAGCCGCGGTAGCAGATATAATAAGATGTATCTACGAAATTGAACTCCCAGACAATATTTTTCATGGAATCCACCTCAGTAAATCTGGGAACTGCAGAATATCCATTTGGAATTAAACCCCAGTTAATAAAAGTGTTTCCATTAGGAAGACGCTGTACGTTCCCCATAGCCGCTGCAAAAACATTTTGGCCATTTATCGGAGGATGGGAGTAACTCCATACCAATGTTGCAATTTTATTGTCCTGATCAAGCAGGTATTCTTTGGCGGATGACTTTGTGGGTTGAATATTATTTCCATTGTTATAAAGAGTATAATGTCCATCTGCCACCCGGCGAAAGTCGTGCTGCCCGCTAAAGGGCAAGTTGATGAAAGTATCGTTTACAAAGAGGAATTCGTTATTATCCCCCCCCAATCTCCACATAATTTCTCCGGTGGAGAGATTGATCTTAGTAATTTCGGAAAGATGCCTGGACGACAACAGCAGATTGCTATCATAATCAAGTTCCAGAGAATTGGCATGAACCCAGTCAAATATGGTACTGAATGGCAGCAGGCTTTCAATCCAAAACACTGCATCGGTATATAAAAAGTGATCCCAACTGCTCCATTCAAATATTACCAGATCATTGCTGTCGAGTTCCTGAATAACACATCCAATAACAGCAACTGAATCCAGGCCACCTACGCTTTCCAGATTGATGTTTGGTTGCACATCGTAACTAAACATAAAACGATGTCCGTTAGGAAAAATCAGGAGCTCATGTTCATCAGCATTATATCCATTTCCCATATATAGATTCTTCACCACATTATACATAGTATCCATCATCTCAAATCCGCTATCGAGATAGCTGTAATAAGTAAGATAACCGTTCTTGTTAATCGTAAAGCTGATACCCCGATTGTTATCAAACTCTGCAAACACAGAATCGCCATTATTTGTTAAAATGGTTTTTGCGAAGCAACCAGCCTCATTGCCATGGAAGTTGTAATAAAATGGATTGCCTTTAAATTCATTGCCTGTGGTCGTTATAACATTTGGTATTACGCTACATAGGTCTCGTGTGCTTTCAGTGGGCGGTTCAGTAGGGGTACCTGTAGTTTCAATATATTCCTGGTCTCTGGCATATTTCAGTGCATCCTTTATCCTTTGTAAATCAGCATTTGTTCTAGGCGCACGAATGTTGAAATTGAATGTGGTGCCGGAGATAAGTACGCCGCTCTTCTTCCTGAAGCCATCGTAAACAATAACCTTCACTTGTTCGCCGGGTGTAAATGGAGAAACAGGCTGTGCAACAATGGTTTTACCATCGTCTGACAAAGCAAGCTTACTTATATGAACGCCACTTTCTGAACCCTCAATGTGCACCAATTGCGGATCCATGGACGCAGCATCAATAAAATCACCATTTCTAATAATAATATTTGTTTCCGGGTTACGGTATAAACTTCCGGGCTTGGGAGATAGATATTGAAACTGACTGTATGCGCTGAATGAAAAAAATATATGAACCACTACTATAGAAATGGCTGAATTGAATATCCTCATGAATAAGATTTTTTAGATAATAAAGTGCGAAAGTAATTCATTTCAAAGATTTGAGAGAGAGACAAGCATCCCTAGGTTTCTACCTATAGAATAAAACCACCGGCCTCTGTTATTTCAAGTCAATATGTCGCCAGTAATTATCAAAACCAGTTGAGATTTGGATCGGAGCTAGTAAAGTTCTTACAGTGAGTTTGACTAAGACTGCCTTATAAGCAAATGGTTTAAAGGCATATATTATTATTAACCAGCATATCTATTGGAAGCTCGTTCAGAGGGCCTTCATATCTTATTGAAGATGCTATTTATTTAATCTACCATTTAAGGTCTTCTTCATTCAAAGATTTATCTTCAGGCATTGTTTCTACTGTTCCGGAAATACTATCTGGGCCTCCGCCACGCTGCTCTCCTTCATTATGATCTTCAACGGGAGGACTGGCATTGGATGCGTCTCCTTCAACCCGAGTGGCATCTCTGTTCTTTTCATATTCTGCTTGTCGCCGTGCAAACTCATCGAAGTCATAATGAGGCATCAATTCTCTTTTTACATAATCTATGGTTTCATTGAGCGATTCAATAAACTTGTTAAAATCTTCTTTATAAAGAAAGATTTTAAAACGCTCATAACTGTCATCCTGCCGTTTTTTGCTCTCGGTGATGGTCAGGAAATAATCATTTGCTTTAGTTGATTTAACATCAAAAAAATAAGTTCTTCTTTTTCCGGCTCTCAGCTTTTTTGAAAAAACAGATTCGGACTTAAAGCTTCCTTTTTTTTCCTCCACAGTAAATATTTTTAGTTTCTATGCATGGCAAATATATTCTTTTCCGAATTTAAATTCAAAAACATTTAAGCCAGCGTAATCCTGCAAAACTGTTTTGGAACAAGCATGTATGTATGCTTTTCGGGTAGAGGCTTTTTAATCTTTTAATAATATCAGCCTGCTACTGCTTTTTCCGTGATCTGTTGTTTTTCATACAGTTCATAATAGGCACCCTGACCCTTCATCAATGATTCATGGGTGCCCTGCTCAATAATTTCTCCATCATCAAGCACTATTATAGTGTCAAAATTGAACAGTGAAAAAATGCGATGCGTGATGATGATGGTGGTTCTACCTTTTAAAAATTCGTTTAGGTTCCCCAGAATATTTATCTCTGTTTGAGCGTCTACTGCCGAAAGACAATCATCAAACACCACAATTTTCGGGTCTTTAACTAGTGCCCGTGCAATTGAAATCCGTTGTTTCTGCCCACCAGACAATGTAACTCCCCGCTCACCTACCATCGTTTCATATTTCTCAGGTAGGTCAAGAATATCTCTGTCAACGGATGCGTATGTTGCGGCTTCTTTTATATTATTGGAGTCTACGTCTTCTGTTTCAAGTCCGAAGGCGATGTTGTTAAAAACTGAATCAGAAAACAAGAACACATCCTGTGATACGTATCCAATCTGCCGGCGTAGCGCAAACAAATTAATGGCACGAACGTCCTTTCCATCAATCAACACAGATCCCACCTCCGGGTCATACATACGAACCAGCAATTGCCCGAGTGATGATTTACCCGATCCCGTGCGTCCAATCACTGCTACACGCTGCCCGGGACTAACTCTAAAGGAGATGTTCTTTAACGCCTGAATTCCGGTATTAGGATATGTGAAAGATACATTTTGAAACTCCACGCTGCCTCTGATTTCAGACGACGGCATGTGAATAAATGCGATGCTTGGCTGAATATTCAGAAACTCATCAATTCTTTTTTGAGAAGCCACTGCTCGCTGTACCAGAGCCATAACCCATCCAACAGAAGCGATTGGCCAGGTAAGCATATTAATATAAATTACAAATTCGGCAATGTTACCGGGCGTAATTTTTCCCTCGATCACCTGCAGGCCACCAATAAAAATCGTGAGCACTGTGCTAAGCCCTACCAAAAGAAAGATGATGGGAAAATAAACAGCCTCAACCCGCGCAAGATCGAGTGTTTTCATTTTATATTTTTCGCATTCCCCACTGAAGTATGCATTCATAAAACGTTCCTGAACATAAGATTTAATTACCCTTATTCCTGAAAAAGACTCCTGTGATATGGTTGTTAAAAACGACAATTGCCTTTGGATGGCTTCACTCTTGCGCTCAATGATACCATTGACGAAGAAAATAGATAATCCTAAAACAGGTAATGGCAGAATAGTGTATAGCGTAAGCTCCGCATTAACCCGTACCATCGTAAATATCACTAACATGAATAGAACGAGAAGATTGATGGTATACATGATGGCAGGGCCAGAATACATTCGCACCCGGGAAACATCCTCAGTAATGCGTGACATAAGATCACCCGTAGTATTGCGCTTGTAAAAATCGAGATCTAGCTTTTGGTAATGATTGTAAATCTCATTTTTCTGATCGTACTCAATCAAACGAGACATCACAATGATCGTTTGCCGCATGAAGAAAAGAAATAATCCACGGAAAATTGCAAGCACTACCACTATCAATCCGAAAAGTAAAATGGTTTTTCCGAAGTGCCTTATAAAATCGGTTTCCAGCCCTGTATCCACGAAATATTGATTGTAGGAAATTTCGGTAGTGATCATATCCACAGCATGCCTCACCACCTGAGGCGAGAGAACTCCGAAGCCATTCGACAAGGCAATAAAAAAGATTCCGATTGCAAGCCGAAACCGATATTTATAAAGATATTTATTGATCGATCTTAGCTTATTCATAGATGATGCGGCGACCGGATGACTTATCTCCTCAAAAAAATAAACATAACTTTGAGCCCCTTTTCAAACACAAACCTACATGAATTCATTCCAATGTAAACAGCGGTTTTGGGTGGTTATATTTTGGCTTGAATTCCTTTATCAATAAATTAAAAAATAAAATTATCCTGATGGCAGCTGCACCCCCTGTTACCGCACCAGAAATTTTAACTCATTCCATTTTTGATCAGATTTCTGCAATGGATCATGAGCAGGTAGTTTTCTGCCATGACAAAACATCCGGGCTGAGATGTATTATAGCCATCCACAACACCATTCTTGGACCCGCACTTGGGGGCACACGCTTTTGGAATTATTTAAATGACGATGAAGCTTTGAACGATGCCTTACGGCTTTCGCGAGGCATGACCTACAAAGCCGCGATAACAGGATTATACCTGGGCGGTGGTAAGGCAGTGATCATAGGTAATTCACGAAAGGATAAATCTGAATCACTTTTTCGACGTTATGGCAAATTCGTGAATGGCCTTAATGGAAGATATATTACCGCAGAAGATGTAGGTACATCGAAAGAGGATATGGAATGGATTGCACGTGAGACCAGCTATGTGACGGGGCTTCCAGAGTATATGGGAGGTGGCGGAGACCCGTCACCGTTCACCGCACTCGGGGTATATATGGGCATGAAAGCAGCCGCAAAGGAAGTATATGGAAGTGATTCTTTAAGTGGAAGAAAAGTAATGGTGCAAGGGGTCGGACATGTTGGAGCACACCTGGTAAAGCACCTTGAGGATGAGGGAGCAACAATTTTTATAACTGATATCTATGAGGATCGTATTGCTGATATAAGCAGAGAGCACAATGTAATAGTTGTAAACCCTGAAGCTTTGTATGATCAGGATTTTGATATTTATGCTCCGTGCGCATTGGGAGCTACTTTAAATGAGGATACCATTGATAGACTTAGATGTTCGATCATTGCCGGAGCTGCGAACAATCAGTTAGCGGATGAGAAGCTGCATGGACAGATGCTTGTTGAGAAAGGAATATTATACGCACCTGATTTTGTAATTAATGCGGGTGGATTGATAAATGTGGCAATGGAATTACAATCTTATAACCGTGGAAGAGTAACTGCAGAAACAGAAAAAATCTATCAGAGAACTTTGGAAATTTTCGCGCGTGCAAAGCGGAACAATATCCCTACATATAAAGCGGCTAATGAGATTGTTGAAGAAAGGCTGCGCAATATTGCTATGCTGAATTCGCGGTGATAATCGCAATTGTATTGCTTTCACTTAGCATCACTTAATATCAATAGGCCACTTACCTGCAAGTGAAAGCAATATTTCATATCATGTATTTATTTTAATATCTGGAATTAAAGGCTCAACTACAAAGAATGTTATCAAGAAGGAATGTTCGTATTAAAGTGATGCAAACGGTATATGCACATGAACATGACAAAGAAAAAACCATAGAGCGTCTGGAAAAAACGATGCTTGAAAATATCAACAGCTTTTACCGCGCCTACTTATACAATCTGTATATTATTTGTAAAACTGCTGAATATGTGATAGCAGATGCACAAATCAAATCAGCAAAATTTATTAAAGATGAAAGGGAGGATCTCTCTGTTCAGATTTTTTATAATCCAATCATTCAGC
>JACCZV010000320.1 GCA_013695775.1 Chitinophagales bacterium
GCATAAAGCAGGTCGGCAATAAGATAACCAGTAAGTGTCAATATGCCCGTAATAGTGAATACCCCGACAATCATTGGATAATTCTGCGTTTGGATGGCCTGGTAGGTTTCTAAGCCCATGCCCGGAATGGTGAAGATTGTCTCAAGGATTACAGAGCCCCCAATAGCGGCCGGAAGAATGTTTGCAAATATCGTTATGAGGGGTAACAAAGCATTTCTGAACCCATGCTTGTAAACGACCGAACTTTCAAGCAGCCCTTTTGCCCGAGCAGTTCGGATGTAATCCATGTTCAGGACCTCAAGCATGGCAACTCGGGTGAGCCTGCTGATAAATGCCAATGATCCATAGGTGTAAGCAATAATAGGCAGTATCAGGTAGGGTAATGACAGCTTCACCTTTTCAAAAAACATTGCAGTATCCGGATAGCCGGTTACCGGCTTCACACCGGATGCAGGAAATAAATGCAGCAAACTTGTATTCGCGAATAAGATGAGTAGCAGGGTAGCTACCCAGAATGAGGGCATTGAATGCAGCATAAAGAGAATTACAGAAGTAGTTCGGTCAAATGCTGAACCCGGTTTTATTGCTGTGCGAATGCCTAATGGAATGCTGATGAGATATGCAATGATTACGGAGACGAGTGTAAAGAACAATGACCAGCCGATCCGGTCCGCGATGACCGTATTCACAGCCATTTTACTAATATAAGACATGCCCAGATCTCCGCGAAGTAATCCTTTCGAAAATGTGCTGCCTCTTCCGGTGAGCCAGTCACCATCACCGAAAAGCCAGCGGTGATATTGATTCTGTGAATATAATCTTAGTGTAGGAACATAATTTTTCCAGCGTTGAGTCGACATTGAAATTTGCTCATATGCCTCCAAAGTCCGTTTAAGCAATATTTGTTGTGGCTTAAAAAATGGATAAGCCGAATAGAGAGATGCCAAATCATTTAATCTTACCTGAATGATATGCTTGCGCGAACTGGAAAGAAGTGATAATGTATAGAATTGGGACTTATTGATTGCTTCGCGAAGCTCATTTTTTTCATATAATAATTGCAGTGAGGCGATGGGTAATTTAACATGAGATGCGTTGAGTGCGTGCAGCGATTGATGATAACGTGCTACGGATGGCCAATCGCCAGATTCGCTGATCAGCGATTTAAGTGAATTTCGTTCTGCTTTGTCTATTACCCTGAACAAAGTATCTGGATAAGACAAAGGTTGAACGCTAAAATAAAAAACAGGAAGATCTAAGCCGAGGCGACGGGTCCAGTAAATTTTGTCTTCTAATTTGGACTGTGTTGGGATATTGGCTACTTCACCTGATTCGGCCGACGTAAGCAGCCGTTCTACGGGGTCACCGGGAGCATTTACACTGATGACAAAAGCAAGCAGCGAGATGACAATCAGTGTTGGAATAAAATAAAATATTCGCTTGAGTAAATATTTAGCCATTTACCTCCCATTGATTCTCATGTGTCTCTCAGCAAAGAGGAACATGCTTGCTATTTTACTTTCATTTTTTTACCCTCCTTAACAAACATCCTTACATCTTTCACCGGCCTGTCGCTGCGATCCGTAAGAACATGGGCGATAGAATCTACCACATTTAATCCCTCATATACCTCACCATACACTGTATAATTTTGATCGAGACGCGGTGTTCCCCCAAGGATTTTGTAAAGCTCCCGCTGTTGCGCAGTATATTTTACTCCAGTGCTTTTTTCTACACCATCTAGTTCTGCATCAGTAACTGGTTTTCCTTCCACAATATAAAACTGGCAACCGGAAGATCGCTTCTCCCGGTTTTGGTCGCGCGCTGCTGCAATTACCCCTTTCTTATGATAAAGATTTGGTGCAAACTCAGCCGGAATAGTATATCCCACATCACCTTCCCCCAGCATTTGACCTGCAGTAGCATGCCTTGATTGCGGATCTCCACCCTGTATCATAAAATCTTTTATGACCCGATGGAAAAGTGTGCTGTCATAAAAATGTTTATTGGCCAGTTTCAATATGTTGTCTCGATGCTGCGGAGTTTCATTATAAAGCATTACCTTGATCACTCCATAATCAGTCGTTATTTCAAGCGTGTGTCTCTTTTCTTTTGACTTGAAAGAAAGCAGACAGAAAGGAAGAAGTATTAGCAAATTTTTCATTTGATAGTTCATTTGTTGGCGAAACAAAGTAAAAGAAAACGCTGCATTTCGAATATTCGTGATGAATGATTTAGATGCTGTTAGTACAACATTTATGTATTTGAATGCAAGGCAAGCCTGTTCCCCTCACTATCGGTAAACACAGCCATAAACCCAAACTCAGGTGATATCTGACGCTTCGGAATAATCACTTTACCCCCAGAAGCTTCTACACGGTTCAGAATGTTACTAAGATCGGGATTCCCATCGAAATAAATCAGTACACCTTCGGTGCTGCTTGATTTGTAAAACCCTGGATGCCAAACTATGGCGCCTGGAGCTCTCTGTTCACCAGGGAACAATCCCATCTTAAATGATACTTCGTTAATGAGCACCTGCATTTCGTAATTAAACAGGGTCTCATAGAAGATTTTAGCACGATTAAAATCTTCAGTAGGAATTTCAAACCAATTTAATATACGATTCATCAGCTGTTATTTTTGGGTGTGAAATATGATCAAGGGATGAAATTGGAATTTTGTTATTAATGAGTTGCTTAAGCCGTAAGTAGACGGGAGTTAGGAATATGGATAAGTTGATTCCAAATGATTTAACAGTTAATCATAGATTGATAGTGTTAATATTCGATCTCCTCAAAATACTGAATGATATGATCTTTAAGAAAATCTTCCTGTTCTATAAGATCCATGATGGGAAGCTTTTTTGTAGCAATCCAGTGAGGCCAGCCATCCTGATCCAATCCCTGGAGCTGGTAATAACCTGAGCGGCTCAGCGCACTGCATGTGGCAATGTGCATCAAATCCTGCTTTTCTTCCTTTGTAAATTTTTTTTTTATGTGTCCCAGTTCCCGTATTCCTACAAGAAAAAGGATCGCATTGAGGTCAGGTGCTTTTGTGAATTGCTCCTTTAATTTTTTACGGAGGGCAAGCCACTTTTCTTCACGCAATAAAATAAGCTCCCTGTCATCCATTTTTCAATAATTCAATCTTATACTCATAGAATCAATTTACCGTTTTATAACTTCCGTTTAATGTATGATTAGCAAAGACTCTTTCCAATCTTTATGATCTCAATCTTCACTCTAAGATTAAGGAGCATCTGCTGTTCTGGCAATTGAACTGCCCGAGAGCAATTTAAGGTCATTAAGTATTAAACCGGGAAGTTCAGATGTAACTACCGCATTGCCGAACCGTTTATGGATGATTGTTTTTCGATGGTGTGAATACAGAAAAATGTAGGGCTGCTCATCATATATAATTTTTTGCAGCCTCTTCACCATAGGGATTCGAAGTGCATCATCCAATGTTGTGTTTATAGAGTCTATCAATGCGTCTGAATCGGCATTCCCAAAACCCCCGAAATTGCTACCTTTTGAAGACCATGCTGCCGAGGACCAGATCTGAGAATAATCCTCCGGCAACGATGAAGTTGCCCAGGCACTAAACAACATATCAAAGTCGTGTTCATGGGCCAATTGCCTCATGACGCTCGACTCCACAGGTTGAGGAGTGATCCTCACTCCGGCCGGATAAGCGGCCTCCGTTATCATGGCTACTATCTCTTTCAACAGGTTTCCCTGTGCCCCATAGCTTAATGATACTTCCAGCTTCACCTTTTCACCATCAATGATCTTGTCACGTATATTGTCGCCATCAGAGTCAGTCCATCCGGCTTGTGCAAGTAAATCGGATGCGGCGGCCACATCGTAGGGCAAAACCTTTAAGTCGTTATTAAATTCGGGCTTCAGCGGCGAAACCATGCTTGGCCACCTCCGGGCTTTTCCCAGTGAATTCACCTCTATTATTCTGTCAACCGGAGTCAGCAGTGCAAAGGCACGCCTCACTTTTATATCATCAAATATCCTCTTATGTTTTATTCCATCGGGCCGCATATTCATCACAATGTAATTCAGGTTGTAGCTCGGCACAAAGGTCGAGTTATAGTTTTGGTTAAAAATGCTGTCTCTTTGCAACTCAACCAGTGTCTTAGTGGTAAGCGATATAGATGCGTCTATTGCTTGCGATCTGCATTCCAGCATCACAGCATTTTCATCTTTCACTATTTTAAATATTATCCTTTCTGGAAATGAGCTGAGATATTCGTTCTCATGATTCAATTTTTGTGTCCAGTGATTTTGCTTTCGCAGAAGGTCCATTGTCTGACCACGATCCCATGCGGTTACCTTATAAGGCCCAGCCCCATAAAAAAAACTTAGATCATTGCCATACTTCCCATCATTAAATCCCGCCGACCAGTTTTTCAAATCTTCTGACTTGTTTGAGCTCATACCCGGGTCATCTACATTTTCAACTGAATACTGGATAAGTATATTTTGCGGATCAAAAAATTTACGGGATAAAATAGGAAAATCCGCCAACATTGCCACACTTTGAATGTAAGGTCGCCTCATTATTACGGTAAACCGCTTTGCGTTCAATGAATCTGAAGTAATGGTTCTTATGTTATGCAGAGCTGTTTTTTTAGAAGGGTTGTCTGTAAACGGAGATTTATTCGCTTTAAATGTGAAGATTACATCTTCACTGGTAATTGATGTGCCGTCATCCCAAGTGGCTTCAGCCAGCAATTCATAGGTAAATTTTAAATTATCTCCAGAGACTTGAGGTAGAGCCTTTACCAGCATGGGTTTTATTACTCTATTTACCTGATCTACAGCCACCAGAACACATTGTGTGAGCCCCATGATGATTACGGCATTTTGCGCTGTAACATTTGCCGGGTGCAGGTAAGTAGGGTCACTTAACCAATGGTGTACAAGTATATTTTTGTCAGACCAGTCGGGCTTCCATTTTTTTATATCATCAAACTTAATATAGAGCTCATTGGATTGTTTATCTGTTACGGAATCCGAATCAATTTCATTTGATGAGCAACCAAGAAGATATAAAACAGAAAAAAGAAAGAGCGTTTTTTGAAGCATCTTCATGATCAATAATTTTATAAACTACAAAATAATCAATTTCAATTACTTTATAAGGTGATTAGACGCATTTTGCAAATATTTTACTTTTTCGTAATCATCGATATTCCCATTCCTTTATTATTACTTAAACTGGGGAAAAGGTGATATGCCAAAAGAATAGCGCAAGTAATTCTAATTGTTCATCAAAAAAGACCATAGCCACCAGCTTTGTTTTTCAATTTCATCAATCTCACAAGCTTAGGACAGCTCTTAATAAAAAAAATAATTTTTTAGAACGGCTGCTGCCCGAACATTGATTCACCATTGTGTACATATGTTAAAGCTGGTGTTTCTAAATTTCTGCTGCCGATTCTTTCAACCTTTCTAATTTGCCGCACAAAAAATATTGATGTCAGCGAATTTAATTCTTGGAGTTGCTGCAGCCTATTTCCTCTTATTACTGGTAATTGCCTGGTATACATCCAGAAATGCAGATGCACATTCTTTCTTTATTGGCAATAAAAATTCTAAGTGGTACATCGTAGCTTATGGAATGATTGGCACTTCGCTAAGCGGTGTCACATTCATGAGTGTACCGGGAGAAGTAGGTGTTAAGCAATTTGCTTACATGCAAATTGTACTTGGTTACCTGGTGGGCTATTTTGTTATTGCATTGGTACTTCTGCCCTTGTATTACCGTCTAAATCTTACTTCCATCTACTCTTATCTGAAAGAGCGGTTTGGACCAGTCACCTATAAAACAGGATCATCGTTTTTCATTTTGTCACGTACACTTGGAGCTTCCATCCGCGTTTTTCTTGTGGTGAATGTTCTGCAGGTTTTTGTGCTCGACAAAATGGGCGTTCCTTTCGCAGTAACCGGTGGAGTCATCATCTTGCTTATATTAATTTACACTTTCAAAGGTGGAGTAAAAACAATTGTTTGGACAGACATGATTCAAACGAGCTGCATGTTGCTTGCCCTAATACTCTCTGTAGTAATGATCATGAATCATCTTGGATATTCACCTTCACAGATGATGAGTGCAATCCGTGCGAATGATACCATGCAAATATTTTTTTGGGATTGGAAAGACAAAACCTTTTTTGGAAAGCAGTTTCTAAGCGGGATCTTCATCACCATAGCTATGACAGGATTAGACCAGGAGATGATGCAAAAAAACCTGAGTTGCCGCTCCCTTAAAGAAGCGCAGAAAAACATGTTCACTTTCAGTTTCATCCTTGTAATTGTGAACCTGATGTTTCTAACCCTCGGTGCTGTGTTGTTTGTATTCGCTGAACAGAGCGGAGTAGCCATTCCAAAGCAGACCGATCAGCTTTTTCCTAGCATTGCATTCAATGAGCTTGGGGAGCTTGCAGGTCTTATTTTTCTTATAGGTCTCATTTCCGCGCTATATCCAAGTGCTGATGGCGCACTAACCGCATTGACGAGCGCTTTCTGCATAGACATCCTTGGGTTGCCTGCGCGAAAAGATATTGATGAAAAAGGAAAGACTGGCATTCGTTACTCAGTGCATCTTGCCTTTGCAATTATTTTCCTCCTCTCTATTCTCTATTTCAAAGAGCATAACAGTGCTTCCGTAATCAGCACTATATTGACAATAGCTGGTTATACTTACGGACCTCTGCTTGGACTCTATGCGTTTGGTATGTTCAGTAAATGGAAAATAAGAGATCAGTGGTCTCCGTTGGTATGTGTGGTCCCACCATTGATATGTTTTTTTGTCAACCTCTATTCCACCCAATGGTTCAATGGTTATCAGATCGGATTTGAAGTGCTCGTGCTAAACGGGTTACTCACTTTTATAGGCTTGTTTGCTATTGCGAAAAATCAAAATGATATACCGGTTGAAATCGCTAAGTAATTATTTGATATCATAATGGAACTCTGATCCTGCGGATCAATTATTGATGGCAAGAAAAATTCTCATTCGAATAAAAAGAATTACCTCTGCTTGCTTTCTGGTAGTTACAATATTTATATCCGTATTCTACCTCCAGGTTAACGCTCAATCGGTAGAGACATTTATTTCGCCTTTACATATTCCTTTAGAACTTTCTGCAAATTTCGGAGAGATTCGTGCTGACCATTTTCACACTGGTTTCGATATTCGAACCAATGAGAAAACCGGCTATAAAGTGTATGCTTCGGCTGAGGGTTATATATCCCGTATCAAAGTTGCTGCCGGTGGATATGGAAAGGCTCTTTACGTTACTCATCCAAATGGATATATGACAGTGTACGCTCATCTCAATGGATTTGTTGGCGAGATAGCCTCGTACGTTCAAAAAGAACAGTATTCGAAACAGTCGTTTGAAGTTGAGTTATATCCACCACAAAATAAATTTCCGGTAAAGCAGAATGACCTTATAGCTTATTCAGGTAATTCAGGAAGCTCAGGCGGACCACACCTGCATTTCGAGATCAGAGATGCCTCTGGTGAAACCTACCCATTGAATCCCGGAGAATTTTTAAAAATGACTGATACTATTGCACCCCGCTTTTCCAACCTGCATCTTTATTCGTTAGATGTAGGAGCAGATGATAAGAAAAAGTATGCAGTGAGAAAAAATGGTGCTTATTATCTAACGAGACCTGATTCTATTATAACGCTTAGTGCAAATACGGGCATCGGTGTAGAAGCGAAGGATTTCATGAATAGCTCCGGCAATGATTTTGGCGTGTATGAATTTTCTCTGAAAATAGATGACCAGTTGATTTATAACATCAAGTTCAGCCGCATTGATTTTTCGAATGGCAGGTATGTGAATGCATTTATTGATTTTGGTGAAAAGAAAAGATCAGGAACAGTTATTCAGCGGTTGTTCCGGCTGCCTGGAGACCACAACAGTATTTACCACAGCTTAATAAATAATGGAAAATTACAATTCAAAGATACCGCCTATCATAGCGTTGAAGTGGCTGCAATAGATATGTACGGAAACGTTTCATACCTGAAATTTTATTTGAAGCAAAAGAAAAGGTTGCTACATGAACCCGAATCTGAAAGACCCCATTCCCTCAAATATGATCAACAAAACACATTTAATAATGACAGCATTCAGCTTAGCTTTCCTGCAAATGTTTTTTATGAGGATTTGAATTTTCAATATGATAAGGAGAGCGGATTTGCCAACAGCCGGTATTCGGCATTGCATCACGTACACGACAGGTTTACTCCTGTGCACAGCTTTTACGCCATTCGATTGTTGCCCCGGTATATTCCGGATTCCCTAAGGTCGAAAGCCGTGATTGTTTATGAAGATGGAAACGGACAGCGGGCCTCAAAGACAACACGCTGGGAGGGTGAATGGCTTACGACCCGTGCCCGGGAATTTGGAAATTTTTCCGTGATGGTAGATACTGCACCCCCTAAAATTGTTCCCTCCGGAATGAAACAAAATAAGTTGTTGACAGGAAATTCACTCCGCTTTTCCATAACAGATAATCTTTCAGGAATCGTCTCTTACAAGGCGTATCTCAATGGCAATTGGTTGTTGATGGAATATGATCCCAGGGATGATCAGTTATCCGGCTTCCTTCCTCCTGATCTGCCATCGGGTGAACATGCCTTACTCCTGATTGTTACGGATGATGTGAAAAATACAGCAACGTATACTTTTAATTTTAAAAAATAAACTATGGTTGAAGCCGGCAAAAAAGCACCTTCGTTTAAAGCAAAGGATCAGAATGGCAATACGATTTCACTCTCTGATTTTAAAGGAAAAAAGATTGTACTCTTTTTCTATCCTGAAGATGATACACCCACCTGCACGCTGGAAGTCTGTAACCTGCGCGATAACTATTCTCTATTGACAAGTAAAGGATATGTAGTGGTTGGTGTGAGCCCCGATGATGTAAAATCTCATAAGAGATTTGAAAATAAATTTCATCTGCCCTTTGCCTTACTCGCTGACCCTGAAAGAAAAATAATAGACGCATATGGGAGCTGGGGGCAGAAGCAGATGTTCGGGAACAATTACATGGGCGTGATCCGGCAGACATTCGTCATTGATGAAAAAGGAAGGATCGAAAAAATTTTCAGAAAGGTGCTTTCTAAAAATCATGCTCAACAAATTCTGGCAGAGAGCAATGGTAACAATTTGGCAGAAGAGTGAATATCATCTATTTTTGACGGCAACAAAAAACACATTTTGCATGAGAAAATATACAATTTACGTAGTGACCATTTTTACCGCAGTGGTATTATTATTTCAATCTTCAGAGGTAAGGACAAACTCTGTTCAACCTCCAGCGGGCAGAACAGGAGCGCCTGATGAACTCACCTGCGGAGACGGTGGAGCTTGTCATAATGCCACACCAAATACTGGGTCAGGCAGTGTGTTGATTGCATTCAGTGGAAACAACAATGAATATATACCAGGTGCTACTTACGAGGTAACTGTTACCGTTATCGATGCTGACGCTTCTAAGTTTGGCTTTGAATGTACAAGCGTGGATGTTAATGGCGATGGAGCAGGCACCTGGTCAACAGCGGTTCAGGGCAATGTAGCTTACCCTACTGCGTCTGCTGTAAATGACCGAGAATATGTCTCTCATTTCATGGCTAACTCAAACAATACTTGGATCATTAACTGGATTGCACCCGCCCTTGATGAAGGGGCCATAACTTTTTATGCATCGGGAAATGGTGCAAATGGAAATTCTTCTAATACCGGTGATAACATTTATACTTCTTCGCTGGTCATAAATAATGCTACCGGCATAGAAGCGCTTGCACAGAGCAACCCATTCGTGATAGAAAATCTTAGTCATGATCAACTTAATGTTCAATACTTTTCTGAAGATCATAATCCTGTAGTCTTTCATCTGTATAATCTAAGCGGAAAGTGTTTAAAAAGCTTCGAGGTCGACAACCAATCTTCAACTACTCACAGCACCTCACTGGATGTGAGCAGTATCCCTAATGGATTTTACATTATGCAATATGTATCCGGTACAATTGCAGCTTCGCATAAAATAGTCATTCAATAAACAGTGATTGCTTGCACGTTCTTAGTCTTAAGGTTCAAGGCTTCATTTTTCATGTGCTCAATCGTACTGCTGCTCCTTTCAGGATGTGCAAGTGATAAAGCCCTTGAATCGTTACCGGTCAATATTGATACTGTCTGCATTCCGAATGGCTATACGGTAACTTATACTGGAGATATAAAAATGATTCTTGAAACCTACTGCACCGATCCCGGATATGGCAGTTGTCATCAGTCCGGTTCTGATTATGATTACACATATTATCTGGGTATTAAGGCAGAAGCGGAAATAGATGGTCCTTTGGAGGATCAGGTTTTAAAATTTCAGACTATGCCTCCCCCCAATTCTATGGGTCCAAAGGATCTTACAGATTGCGAACTTCAGAAGCTCAGCGAATGGATTTACAATTGGGCTCCTGAATAGTTATTACATTAATGGTATGGAAATTGGAATTCCAGGGGATCTATACAGTTTTTTTAAATTTCATCATGAACTACTCACCCAATACATCACCCGGTTATAAGCATATCTTAAAAAAAGTATGGTTTATAGTTATCGCTCTTGTAAGCTTTATTCACGCGAAATCACAGGATGTTTATCTTTCAACAAACGGAACAGTTTCATTTTTTTCTGAAACACCGCTCGAAAACATTGACGCCGTTACAAATCAGGCCGTAGGAGCATTAAATGTTAAAACGAAATCCGTTTTCTTTAAAGCTAAAATGAGCACATTTGAATTTAAGAAATCACTGATGCAGGAACATTTTAATGAAAACTATATGGAAAGCGAAAAATATCCTTTCGCTACTTTCAATGGAAGCATCAATGAGGATGTCGATCTTACCCTGGATAGCACTTATGAGGTTACTGTCACAGGTAAATTTTCACTCCATGGAATAGACCAGGATCGCACCATCCCTGGAACAATTGTGGTAAAAAATGGGAGCATAGAAGTTACAAGTGCTTTTGATGTCATGGTATCCGATCATGAGATCAAAATCCCTTCTGTAGTTTCTCAAAATATCGCAGAAACCGTACGGGTGAAAGTGTATGCGGAGATGATGCCAACACGGGAGAACGCAAAATAAATTTCCTGGATCGAAAATTTATAAAACCCTCAGGTTTACCCCTGGGGGTTTCTTTTTTCTATTTCAATTGCGAACTTTACCCCCCAGCAATAGAACCATCCTGCACTCATCTTAAGAATCTCAATTGTTATGAAACTCTCAATGCTCTGTTTGGCTTTGATGATGTCAAGCAGTCATCTCTCTTTGTTTGCGCAGGAACCTGACCTTTCTGCTATTGTAGATAAAAACTCTGAGTCCACAACAAAGGAGTATGTTACCGCAACTTTCAAAGCCTTTCGCCTCATCAATGCACAAACCAATGAAACAGCGAAAAAGCGCA
>JACCZV010000341.1 GCA_013695775.1 Chitinophagales bacterium
TTTATATGTTGTGGATTATAACGAAGCGAAGAAATGTCTCCAGCAGGTTCCTGGCCTAATTCATCTTTCGAAATCAGCGTTAGCCTTCGCGGTAATGTCATGATATGGTTCCAGCCTTCGGTTGGCCTTCCCTGATTCATGTTAAAGATAATAATCACCCCTCCCTTGCCATCAGGTGCGGCGGATGGAGCATGTACACCTGCAGGACCCACTGCTCCATGATTGTATTTCCCCCCGGCAGAAACAATGAATTTATCATTCTGCTTGTCATAATCGCCTAGCAGGTATTGGCCTCCGCTCATGTGACTAAAGAAGTTCATAATATAGCGGTCGCCGATTGGCCAGAAATACGGGCAGGCGCCATCATCACCAATCAAAGTGAATCGGTCATCTTTCACAAATTCATGCATATATTCCCAACCGGCAAGGTCTTTTGAGCGAAAAAGGTAATTTGCCCTTATCGGCCGGCCTCCCGGACCTGTGGGCGTTCTACCAGCAGAAAGTGCGTAATAAATACTGTCTTTCTTCCAGATAGAAGGATCGAATACACTATAGGGAAGGGAAAATCCTGTAGTACTTTTGGATGAAATAACAGCTTTGCCGGTAACTTTCTCCCAGTTCAAAAGCAAGGGATCACTGGACACAGCAACCATATTTCCCACAGCCGTTCCATGATACATGGCAATTACACGATCATCTTCAACAAGGGCTGAACCTGAAAACACTGCCTTTTCCGGATTTGGATATATTGCATAAGGAAGATCACGCCAATGGACTAAATCTTTGCTTATGGCATGCCCCCAATGCTGCCGGGTATCTTCGGGCGGATATGCCTGGTAAAAAAGGTGCCAGTTACCTTTCCAATAGCAAAGCCCGTTGGGATCATTGAGGGTTCCTTCAGGGTTCACATAATGATAGATTGGGCGAAACTTATCACCAGCCAATTTCTTACGCGACTCCACAAGCCTTAACATAAGCGGGTTCGTTTTCAGTTCCGCCTCCTGCTCCTTTAGGGTAGTACTAAAAGTATATTTGGGAACCTTTGAAGTATAATCAGGGAGTGTTTCCTGTGCATTAGAAATACTATTAAAGCCCAGTATTGAAATTAATATTGGACCTATGACCTTCTTATGTAACATTAGCATATTTTTCTTTTTAGATTTAGACATAGTATCCATTTACTGTCTTTCCGGTTAAAAATTCATTAATGATGTTAATAAAAATTGGTTTCTCCTATTTTCCACGCCTGGACTTTCTTCACCGTAATAGTCTCATCGCCACTAAATATTTTAAAGCCTTTACTATTTTCCAATTCAGGATATACTACCTGCGTTATACATTGTCTACCGTTTGCAAATACCTCTATTATCGAGCGGTCAATAAAAATATCCAACTTTAATGTTTCTCCGTTTTTTAGTTCAAAAGGAACTCTTTGTTCTGAAACGGTTTTAGGAAATCCTTCTATTGATGGTTCTAAAAGAGCATGAGAAGCCATCTTTACAGGTCCATTTACGGATGATTTTATAAAATCAATTACTAATTCTTTTTTAACAGGATCATATTTGATAACAGTTTCTTCCCTCCCATCAGGTGAGCAAAAAACTTTTACGCCATAAGGTGATTTCTGGGCTCCCACTATTTCCATTTGAATCTCCATAGAATTGCCTTTAATCTCCAATTCTTTTTCAGCGTTTGCTTTTATACTAATACCGGCTTCTTCAAATTCACCTATTCTAAGGGCTTTTATTTCTTCCGGAGGATTAATTTCAAGCTCTCCTTGTTTTGACAATGACAGAACTCGGGGTAAACTCATAATTCCGGACCATCCGTAATCAGTAAAATGTTTGGGTTTTCTTTCTAATACCCATCCCCAAATAATATTTCTTCCCTTGTCATCCTGCAACTGCTCAGGCGCAAAAAAAGTTCCGCCAGGCCAATTCATGCGCCCATGTTTCTCAACTGAATATTTATCGTTTTTAAAAGTACCGATGTAGTATTGTGCTCCTACATTATGACTGATAAATAATAACATTGACTTATCACCAACCTTAAACATATCAGGACAGGATAAATCTTCAGATTTATACCTCATTGTATTGTTCGGGTCAATCAAATCACCGAGATATTCCCACTTATACATGTCCTTAGATTTAAAGAATCCAGCAACATTTCCACCCGATATTTGATAGTAATAACCTGCATCCTTATCATACCATCCCTCCGGATCCCAGGCGGTGTATTTGCCTCCCTTGGGGTCTCTTGGATTACCAGTGGTATTTGTTTTTAGCACCGGATTACCCTCAAATTTTTTCCAGCTTCTAAGATCTTCATCAGTTGAATATGCAACCAGATTAGCAGATGAACCCTGCCCATGGTACATTATATGAGGAATGCCTTCTTTTGACAGAAAAGCCCCACCACTAAATATCCCTTTTTCAATATCGCCTTCTTTCACATTAAGCATGTCAGGATATAAAGTCCAATGAAAAAGATCAGTACTGACTGCATGACCCCAGACATGTTCTGATTTTCCCCTCTTCTGAGACTGATAAATATATCCCAGATGGTATTTGCCATTCCAGAAAATACCCCCGTTCGGATCGAAAGGCATTGCATGACCTTCGGGATTGACGAAATGATATACAGGACGATGAGGATCAGACTGCATTAGTTCCCGTAATTGCCTTGACTTGTTTATCATTTCAGTTATTTCAGTTTTTTTATCCTGAGATAACGACATTAATGATATAATGGAGATTATAGGTAGAAGTAATACACGTTTCATTATTCTATTATTTATTTGTTAACCGGGAAACCTCAACAATAACTTTTCAGTGTTTTTTTTGAATGATTCTATGACAGCAATATTCCTGATTGATTCCAATTTTTAAAATTACCTAGGCGGAAATTTTTTCAAACACAACTGCTGATGACCTATCTTTTGAAAGTTCGTCACCAAGCTCCTCAAGTGTTTTGCCCTTGGTTTCAGGAAAATATTTCCATACTACAATAGCCTGAATAAGCATCATTATTGAGAAAAATGCAAAAGCATGGCCGCTTCCCAACTTATATTCTCCCGCCACAACCGGAAATAAGAATGTGATTACTGCTGCAAAAAACCAATGCGTAAAGCTGCCCAACGACTGACCCTGCCCCCTGACACTATTTGGAAATACCTCTGATATCAGAACCCAAATAACAGCTCCGGTAGAAAAAGCAAAAAACATAATATAGCCTACTAAGAAAAACAGTAATTCGTAGCCTGCAAAATTCTGCATGTAAAATGATCTGGCTACTAGTCCTAAACATACGGCCATTCCAATTGAGCCTACTATCAGCAATTTTTTGCGACCTACTTTATCAATAATTACAAGACCAAGAATTGTAAATATGCCATTGGTAATACCAATCAATACAGGCTGAAACATTGAATCAGCGGAAGAAAGTCCCGTAAGTTCAAAAATACGGGGCGCATAATAAAGTATAGCATTAATGCCGGAAAACTGATTAAACATAGCCACAAGAAATGCAATGGATATTGGTTTAAAGTATCTGCCAGAAAACAGGTTTTCTCTTTTTTGATCCATGCTTAACCGAATGAAGTTAATCTCTGATTCTATGT
>JACCZV010000239.1 GCA_013695775.1 Chitinophagales bacterium
CCATTTGGCTGTAGGGCAAGTAGACAATTGGTTATTTACTTATTTCTCCTGAAATTTCCACGATATTGCCATGACATCATATATAAATGAAAGCCACCTATCTACGCAATGATAAAAAACTCATCAACAGGTGGGCTATGTACGACTGGGCCAATTCAGTGTATTCACTGAGCATCACCACTGCAATTTTTCCGATCTATTATTCATCCGCAACCAGGTCAATTAACAACGGCACTGTTCATTTCCTCGGCAGAGAATATAACAACAATGCATTGTACTCTTATGCCCTTTCATTCTCATTTCTTATAGTTGCATTGATTTCTCCCATGCTTTCCTCTATTGCCGATTACAAAGGAAATAAGCTCTCCTTTATGAAATTTTTCTGCTACCTCGGCGCCTTAAGCTGTGCTGCGCTTTACTGGTTTACAGGGGCCAACATTACTTTTGGAATAATAACTTTTGTGCTTGCAAGCATTGGTTTTGCAGGCAGCATTGTCTACTACAATGCATATCTGAAAGAGATTGTTGATGAAAAGGACCAGGATCGCGTTAGTGCAAAAGGTTTTTCCATGGGGTATATCGGCAGCGTAATCTTACTCATTCTGAATCTCGCAATGATCATTTTTTATGTGCCCTTTGGTTTCAGCGATGAGTCAATGCCCACACGCATTTCTTTTCTAATGGTCGGAGTGTGGTGGGCAGGCTTTGCCCAAATTCCTTTTTATGCGTTAAAAAGGTTTCGATATATTCCTCCAGTGAATGATGTGATTCATTCACCCAGAAGTGTGACAAGCAGTTCTTTTTTAGGCGGATATTCTGAATTACGAAAGGTCTGGTTCCAGCTAAAACATTATAGATCGCTAAAAAATTTTCTGATTGCATTCTTTTTTTACAACAGTGCCGTACAAACAGTGATGTATCTGGCAACAATCTTCGGCACAGACGAGCTGAAGCTCGATCAGACGAGACTTATTATAACAGTGCTAATCATTCAGTTGGTAGCAATAATAGGTGCAACACTTTTTTCCCGAATCTCAAAACGCTTCGGCAACATTTTCAGCATCACCGTTGCAATATTTATCTGGATTGGAATATGTATAGCCGCGTATTTCGTATCAACAGAATATCAGTTTTATGGAATTGCCTTCGCAGTAGGGATGGTTATGGGTGGTATCCAATCCATGTCACGCTCTACCTATGCCAAGCTTGTGCCACCAACAAAAGATACTGCCTCATTTTTCAGCTTTTATGATGTAACAGAAAAGCTTGCCACCGTTTTTGGAACGGCCGTTTATGGGATCATTCTTGAACTTACAGGAACCATGCGCAATTCAGTATTGGCACTGATTCTATTTTTTATTGTTGGTCTGCTATTGATTTCCACCATAAAAAAAGAGAAAGTACTTGCCCCAGAATAATAGCCGTGATAATTTATTTCCTTAGTCTGTGTAAAAATGCCAATTCGATTTTCAGGAAGAACTCCGTTCTTTATAACTTAGCGCGCAAATGGAGGAACGCGTGAAAGTAAGTTTGTTCATACCTTGTTTTGTTGACCAGGTTTATCCTGAAACAGGTTTCAATATGGTGAAAATACTGGAGAGGGTCGGATGTGAGGTACATTATAATCCTTCACAAACATGCTGTGGACAGCCAGCCTTCAACGCAGGATTCTGGAATGAGTCAAGAACGGTGTGTGAGAAATTTATACGCGATTTCTCAGACTACAATTATGTGGTAGCGCCGAGCGGAAGCTGCGTCGGTTTCGTTCGCAACTTTTATTCTGATCTCTTTGATAACTCAGCGCTTCACAATGAATGCCGCCAACTGCAAAAAAACACATACGAGCTTACAGAATTTTTAGTGAACGTGATGAAGGTAACAGATCTGGGCGCGACATTTAACGGTGTTGCAACCTATCACGATGCATGCGGTGCGCTGCGAGAATGCAATATTAAAACACCACCGCGCACACTTCTATCTAATGTAAAGGGTCTGGAGCTAAGAGAGATGAATGACTGTGAAACCTGTTGTGGCTTCGGAGGCACGTTTGCAGTTAAGTTCGAGGATATTTCCGCCGCCATGGCAGATCAGAAAATGGACAATGCCGTTGCAACAGGCGCTGAATACATCATCTCCACTGATCTCTCGTGCCTGATGCATGTGGATGGATATATGAAGAAGCGAAATGTATCAATGCAGGTTCGGCATATTGCCGATATTCTTGCTTCCGGCTGGTAATTTTAAAATTGTTAAAAGGAATTGTTTAGGACAGATTGATATTTTTTATTTATACAGCAAAGTGTGAGCTGGGGTGCATCTTAAATATTTGTAGCATGGCTACTGATCAAACAGCTAAATTTTTGACATGGACACAGAGTCGGTTATGATGGTAGAAAAACACATCTGTAAAATATTAAGATATGGCAATGATGTAGTGATTCCGTCCTTTGGTATTCTGAAAGCCACGTATGCTCCGGCAAGCATCCATCTAACACAGCATTTATTTAGTCCGCCTTACAAATCTCTTTCCTTTCATAAAGATTCAAAGATCAATGATACGAAGTTGATTTTATCCATTGTCTCCGAAGAGCATATATCGGAGGACACAGCGAGAAAAATGATTGAGAATTTAGTGAAGGACATTCACGAATCTTTAATAAATAAGGGAAATTATTTGATGGAGGAAATCGGTAAGTTTTACCTTGATGTAGAGAAGCAGTTAAGATTTACAGCAGGCCAGAAAGAAAATTTCCTGTTAAGTTCTTATGGCTTGAATGACTTTGTTTCCCCGCCCATTCTTCGCCCAAAAAATATTCCTACAAATTCTCCCACGACATCTCTTAAAGAGAAGAAAAAGCGAAGGTTCATCTGGTTTCGTTTTTAATGGAACAGACTCTAAGCATTAAGTTCAAGATCTATTTCAACTTAAAATCTGGGATTGTAAACACGACCTGCAGAGATACCCTTTACAGTGCCCAGGAATGCAATGCTTAACTCAGGCCCTCCTGCAAGCCTGCTTATCTCAGATAGGCCAGAAACCGGAATGTCATAGCTAAGCCCGAATGACAAGTCCCCCATATCTATTTTGAATTTAGGTATAAATGCATCACCGAGCCTCAGATAGGCACCTAAAAAAATCGCGTAGTTGGTGTTGCTATTTTTGCTAAGAACAATCTTTACATCAGTCCCAAACTCGAACTCACTTGAAGGTCCCTGGATGAAGAAAGCCGCACGTGGCAGTAACTCTGCCATTGGTGAAATGCTCTTAGCCAAACCTGTGCTTATAACCCATTTCCGGTTGATCCTCGATGCATCATTTCCGAAATAGCTTATGCCTGGCTCATTTAGGTGAAAGACTGAGAAACCGGCATTAAAATGCATTTTCTCGTTCAAAAAATTATATTCAATTCCTGCCGACATATCGAAAAAGTTAGTGCTTGTGATGTCGGGAATATCGGAATTAATGCCCGTACCAAAATCTTCATCGAAGGTCAACTTGGTGATATCGAATGAGGTGGTTGCGAAACCTGTCATCATTCCCATTCCCAAATAATGTGAGAAATTATCACCGAAATTTTTGTGAAAGGAAAATGCTGCTTCAAGATAGTTGGAAGTATAGTCGGCGTCTCCGGCTTTGTCGGCAAAATTCATCAGGCCAATTCCCACAAGATTCGTCCTGTTTTTCCCTGCAGGAATGTTTAAATCTATGGTCCCTGATATTGTCTTGAATGGTTGAGTAATCTCTTTCCACTGGCTACGATAGATTCCTGCAAGACGATAATTATCCTTAAAAAATCCTGTCCGAGCCGGATTTAGTAATATTGGAATTTCATAGATCTGAGAAAAATGGCTGTCCTGGCTATACCCTTTCAATGGCAAACTCATTATGCCGGTAAGACAGACAAATTTCAATGCTATAATATATGTTTTCATCTCCTTCATAGGATCAATAATCTATTCTGCTATCTCAGCAGTGTAATATTTCCTTCTTTACGTACTAAAATACCACCTGCACATTCCGCTTCAAGAAGATACAAGAACACTCCGGGAGACAATGGTTTATTTTTATAACTACCATCCCATCCAGTACCTATGTCGTTGGTTTCAAAAATGATTTTACCCCAGCGGTCAAATATTCTAAAATAATTGAGATGGAAGGTGCCACTGCTTCTCACAAGCAGCAAATCATTGTGTCCGTTATTATCAGGAGTAAATGCGTTAGGAATAAATAGATCTTCTTCAGAACAACCAACAGAAATGATTACCTCATCAATTGCAATGCAGCCAATAGAATCTGTCACCGTAATAGTATAAGTAGTGGTTTCAACTGGTGTAGCTATCGGATTAAGACATTCTATGCAGCTTAAGCTTGTTGCGGGAAACCATTCATATGTTCCCATTGAAGCGGTTGCCAGCAACTGATAAGATTCTCCATCGGATAACACTGCATCACCGCCAGCATTTACCGTTGGTTTCGAAACAAAAACTGTTACCACAAGCGTATCAGCATAACAGACGCTATCGGATACAATAAGGGAGAAAGTTGTTGTGCTATCTGGTGATGCATCTGGCTCCCCGATTGCAGCATCATTAAGAAATTCCGCAGGGCTCCACGAATATGTTATGCCTCCGTTTCCACTTAATTGAGCAGTGGTTCCATAGCAAATGGTCGTGTCACCGTTTATAGATGCTAACAGTGGGGGAGCTATTGCAAGATGAACGGAATCTGAGGCGGAGCAAAAATTCTGATCTGTAACTAAAACCACATAAGTAATTGCTGAATCTATAGTTACTGTTGGGTTACTTATGCTGGCACTCGATAATCCTTCAATAGGGCTCCAGAGGTATTGAATTCCACCTGATGAATTTAACTGTACGGTGCTGCCTCCGCAAACCAACTGATCGTTGCCAGCATCAGCAGAAGGAAGCGCGTTTACAATAACTTTTAATGTATCAAATGCGGCACAAGTACCACCATCGGTAACCATAACTACATATTCGGTGGTAGATAAGGGAAATGCGATGGGATCAGGAATCAAAGGATTATCAAGTGACTCGGAAGGTGTCCACATAAAGCTGTTTCCCCCTGTGGCATGCAGCACGAGGCTATCTCCTGCACATATTGAACTATCACTTCCCGCATTCGCGGGAGGAGCCGACAACAACGACACAGTAACCGAAGCGGTGTTTTTACATCCATAAACATCCGTTCCGGTTACAGTATAAGTTGTGGAAGATGTAGGTATAGCTAATGGATTGGCTACCTGTGAATTATTTAAGGACACAGAGGGGTTCCATTGATAGGTTAACGCACCTGTAGCCAACAGTTGAATGGAATCACCAGGACACACTAAAGAATCATCAGTTGCGGTTATAACTGGCAGTTCTAGAACCGTAATTTCTATCGAATCACTAAACTGGCAAGGAGAACCCACTCCTACGGTCACAGTATAAACAATTGTGTTAAGAGGAGAAGCCATTGGATTTTCTATGTCAACATCACTCAAGCCTACTGCAGGAGACCATAAATAATTAAATCCACCTGAAGCCAGCAGCATTATGCTATCGCCCAAACATATGGAGGTGTCGTTTCCCGCATCTATTACACTTACTGATAAAACAACCAATTGTACTGAATCTGTATTGGAACATCCAAAAGCATCAGTACCTATTACCACGTAGACTGTTGAAGTATCGGGAAAGGCTACCGGATTAGGAAGAGAATTATTGCTTAAGCTGGTAGCGGGAATCCATGTATAGCTCAATCCACCAGAAGCTAAGAGCTGAAGCGAATCACCACTGCAGATTGCAGTATCCGCATTTGCCTGAATTGTCGGGAGAGGAATGATCATTAGCATGACAGAATCAGAATTGGAGCATCCATTCATATCTGTTCCTACAACTGTAAATATGGTAGTTACAGAAGGAAAGGCTATAGGATCCGGAATTGCATTGTTGCTCAAAAAATCGGAAGGCTCCCAGAAATATGTGGCTGCCCCATCGGCAACCAAACCCACTGAGTCACCAAGACATAAAGTTGAATTGTTGCCAGCGCTCACAACTGGTAACGGAAGCACTGTGACCAGAACGGAATCAATGTCAGCGCATTCACTGCCGCTGTTCACGGTTAAGGTATACATTGTGGTTTGCAGTGGAAAGGCCTTGGGATTTTCTATTGTGGGATCACTCAATCCTGCAGAGGGCGACCAAACATAATTCGACCCGCCTGTAGCTTGCAATAGTGCCGTATCCCCGGAACATATTGTAACATCGGTTCCTGCATCAAGATTTACAGATAATAAAACCGTTATAAAAACAGAATCAGAATTGCTGCACCCGTTTGCATCTATTGCAGTAACTGTATATTCAAGAGATGAAGAAGGGAAGGCAATAGGATCGGCAACCTGTATGTTGCTTAGGAAAGAATCAGGTTGCCAGAGATAATCAATTCCTCCTTCACCATTCAGTTGAAGTGAATCTCCGCTACATATTGTAGTATCACTGCCTGCATTAATAAATGGCAAAGGCAAGACGTTGATGGCAAGAGTGTCCGTATTGCTGCAACCCGCAGAATCAGTGATAGTGTAGAAAATATCATAGGTGCCTGCGGTTGCTACCAATGACGGGTCAAAGAAATTATTACTAATGCCGGGCCCGAATAATAAGCCATTTCCAGGGCTGAGTGTAAAGCTTATAGGAGAGGAATTCTTACAAATGGTTGAGTCAATAGTTGAAAATAAAATATCAGGTTCTGGTAAAATGATAAAATGGGAAGTGTCCACTCCAGTGCATCCTACCAAATCGGTATATGTATATGTAATAAAATAAGAAGCTCCGGCAGTAAGCATTGAGGGATAAAAAGTGTTTCCCGACACACCATCACCGGAAAAATTTCCACCTGCAGGACTTCCTAACAATGCGACTGGCGCAGCGGTAATACAATATTGATCGTTAAAGGCGAGAATCTCAACCACCGGTAGAGAAGTAACAAAAACCGTAACGGTATCGCTCGCCTTACAACCCACCCCATCTGTCACCGTTAAGGTATAAGCAGAGGAAACCACTGGAGAAGCATTAGGATTGGAAATTGAATCATTGCTTAGGTATGCAGTTGGCGACCAGGAATATAAAATGCCACCGCTCCCATGCAGGGTTGCAGATGTACCTGCGCAAATAGTAGTATCCGTTCCTGCATCAGCAAGCGGAAGCGGCATGACACCTACCAAAACTGAATCCGTTGCTTTACATCCGATAGAATCAGTTCCCGTTAAAAAAAAATTAGTGGTAATTAAAGGAAACGCCAGCGGATCGGGTGCAGAAACGCTGCTTAAGAATTGACCAGGAGACCATTGATAACTGAGTGCACCACTGCCCTGTAATTGCACAGTATCGAGAGAACATATTTGCTGATCAGAACCTGCATATACTTCAGGAGCTTCATAAACGGTTATAGCCTTATTTACTAATTCAATACACCCGTTTTTAGTCGTTATCAGCATACCGACATTATAATCCCCAGGCTGATTGAAGATATGAATGGGATTCTGCAGGTTAGATGCATTGGCATTTCCTGATGCTGCGTCATCAAAATTCCATGACCATGCGACAACTGAATCTTCAGTAAAAGTGAGATCCAGGAATTGCGTAGAATCTTTTTCACACGCCGAATCCGCAATAGTGAATGTAGGCGTTAGCTCATAAACCATAATGGATTGCGACTGTGTATCGTTGCAACCCTGAGTAGTGGTTACAATCAATGAAACGCTAAATATTCCGCTTGAATCATAGTAGTGTGTAGGGTTTGCTTCCGAAGAAATGTTTGCACTTCCCGATGTCGAATCACCAAAATCCCATAACCATGTGGAAATAGAATCTATGGGCATGGTTAAGTTTGTAAATGCCACAATAGCAGAATCGCAAACTATTGTAGTTGACATAGAAAAGTCAGCAAATGGAACACAGTTAATCTTTACAGATTGTTGGCTTGTATCTGATAGTCCATTGGCATCGGTAACTGTGAGTATTACATTAAAAAAGCCACAACTGTCATAAGTGAATGAAGGGTTCGTGACTGTATCAGTAGCAGATCCGATCCCGAACTGCCAGAGATATGAGAATGAAGTATCGCTTAAAGAGGTATTCTCGAAAAAGATTGTGGCGGGATTGCAGGTGATCTCAGGATAAACAATATTAAATCCCGCAGTAGGTTGACTGAATGAAAAAAAGCTATGAAATAGCGCCAGCCATATCGTAAAAATTGAAAGTGATCTTATTTTCATCCTCTATAACCATAATAAAATTACAAAGAAAGATAAATAGAACCTGTAACTATCATGATTCACCTAATTTGC
>JACCZV010000015.1 GCA_013695775.1 Chitinophagales bacterium
GATTCAAGTGGCTCCACGTTTAAGGGTCCGCCTCCTTCAGGAATCTCCCAGCTATAATCATTTACTGGCAACCTAAACTGTCCTACAATCCAGGTGTTATAATGTTCATCGAGTGGTAGTATGCAGATGGCGAGATTCTTGAAATGAACTACACTATAAATGCCAGGTTTGCCAACAGGGTTTGTCACCTGATGCTCAATCATTTTTACCCAGGGATTGTCGTAATATTCTTTTGTTGAAATTATTTTCCATGGATTCTCATTCATGGTTTCATATTATATTTAGAATTGTAAATAATAATAGTTGGTAAATTCTTTAAGGCAAGCAGTGTAAGCAGCATATTTAATATACGTCGGCATTATTGCCTTTTCTTATAATCCTTTTTGATTTTAGTATAGAAGTTAACCAGAGAATTGGCATGAATTGCTTTGATATGGCTGTAAATTTCCCGCGATTGCTCATAAGTATAACAATGTACCAATTGATTTCGGTCTTCGATCATCTTCAACCATTTTATTTCATCGGTGATCAAATCATGCTCTTTTGCTGCCTTGAAACAATCGCGTGGGTTTTTACAAATGATACCGGCATCAGACAAATGTTCCTTCATGAGTTTCCATGCCAGTTCATAACAGAGTTCAAATCGCTTTATAGCGCCACCAATTTCCAAAGGCGATTCTGCCTCAGCGGCTGCTGCCCGTAGATTCGTAACAGATTTTTAAAAGTCAATAAAAATGAACCTGGTCTTAGCGTTCATACAAAACAATACCCTCTTTCAGAATTAATTGCTTTAGTTTTTCTGGTGCACGGTTGAAATCCACAATATCCACCGCTCCATAAATTTCCGTCGTGTCAAAAAAATGATCGGTAACAACTGCAAGATCAGTATCAGATGACTTATCAGCCTTACCTGTTGCCTTTGATCCGAATAGAATTACTTTTATGGGATTCATAGATCGAATAACCTGTTTTAGGTAATGATCTACTTCACTATGTTTTTTCAGAATTAACTTTGCGCTTTCAGTGATCATCTCTTGTCAATCATCAATCAAAAGTAATCAAGGGTTTTAGATTGCATGTGCATTAGTGTGCGCTCATGACCTTCAAGTCGTGAACAAGTGAAGGCACCCCGATAGTTGCTTTGGCTTCAATCATTTTCCAGTTTTTCAATTCAGAGATTATTGGAATATTTGGGTCTACTAGGAATTTCTTTGCACCATAAGGAGCATAATGGATAAGTCCGGCAGCCGGATAGACCTGCAGTGACGTACCGACCACAAGAAAAAATTCTGCTTCGCTCGCGATGGATGCTGCTGGTTCTAACATAGGTACAGCTTCATGAAACCAAACTACATGCGGACGCAATTGTGATCCGCGAGAACATCTGTCACGGATGCTGATGTCTGTGCGGCAATCATAAAGCAATTCGGCATCCAAAGAGCTTCTTGATTTTAAAATCTCACCGTGAAGATGAAGAATGTGTTTAGAACCTGCCCTTTCATGAAGGTCATCTATGTTTTGAGTAATGATTGTTACATCGAAATAATTATCTAATTCCGCCAATGCAATGTGCGCTGCATTGGGTTGTACATTCAACACATCTTTTCTGCGCTGATTATAAAATTCAAGTACTAAAGCAGGATCGCGCTGCCATGCCATCGGGGTAGCTACGTCCTCTAATCTGTAATTTTCCCATAAGCCATCAGAGTCTCTGAAAGTTTTAAGACCACTCTCTGCGCTGATTCCGGCGCCTGTAAGAATCACCAATTTCTTTTTCATTTTAGGGAAATATTTAACTCAATGGTTGAGTAATTTTCAGGCAATTCAATTTTGCAAAATTAAGTATGTGCATTCGTAAAGGAATAGTATTCGCTTAACTTTGTAAGAATGGCAACGGATTATATGAATAAATTTATCAGATCTTATATATTGTGGTACTTTCTTTTTCATTTCTTATTTTATGCTTATGGAGGTAAGTGCCAGGATCCCGGATTACCTCCCTTCACCTCATCAAATAAACTCGCCTCGCCTGTATATTTATTAAATCTTACACCAATCGGAGGAGGAAAAACTTATACCTTATTTCGAAATACTAAAGTTCATGTTACCGCTAATGATGGAACAGAATTTGGCGGTAAGGTCAGAATGGTTTCTAAAGACTCTATACTTATTGATTTACGCAATTATGCTGTTGCCGATATAACCGGACTGCGATTCAATCCCGGAACAACCTTGGGTGCTGTCTCAGCCATTGGGGCAGTAGTAGGCATCGCCATAATTGCAATCACCGTTGGCGGAAAAAACAAGGAAAGGTCAGAGGGAGAAAACATTTCTTTTTGGGGTGGTGTCGGACTCACCGCTGTTAGCGGAGCATTCCTTATCCCAAATTATTTTATCAAGAAAAATTTTGTCCGTACTAAATACGAATTCAGAACTATTCAGGTGGGCTCATATTGATTGTGATTTGAAAAGACGATGTCTCTTCAGGTCGCCTATAACTTTGCCGCCACCGAATAAGGGTCTACGCTCACTTCAGGCCGGTATGGCATAAACTGAAGCGTATTCAGGTCAATAAATTTCAGATACCCGTTTCTTCCACCACAATCAGAGGAATGGTGGGGCGCAGGGCCATTTGGATTTACATTCCGATTTGCAATCGTTACTAGTCCTAAATCATCATCAACAACAATTCCATGAGGCTCATAAAGTCCGGATTGGGGCAGTTTTGTTGAAGTAAAATTATTGTAGTTGATCATCCATACAGACCCTTTGCATAACGGCTCCGGGCAAGGATCTTCCATACATGTGACAAACAGATAGGGATTAATTTTGGAGAAAGCCATCTCTGCCGGATATTGGCCAACGGGTATGACAGCAATCAAAGTATCGGTGGCAGCATCCATTACACGCACCTCATTTGAAGAATTGCAGGTGACGAAATATTTAGACTCATCGGGAGAAAGCGCCAATTCATGGGGATCAATGGTACCAAGGTTTGTGTTGGGTTGCTGACCGGGAACCAACACTACCTGTTCAATTTGCGGAAAAGTTGGATTAGTGATATCAATTTTATAGATAAAATTTCCAAACTGTGCGGTAACGTACAATGTGCTGAAAGCGCTGTTGACGCAGCTTCCGTGCGGTGAAGCAAATAAGCCGCTGCCCTGGTACATCTGTAAGAGGGCCAAATTCTCTAAATCAATGTATGCTACCTTCCCCTCGTCTTCAAAATCAACAACAAACGCTTTTGTGCCATCGGCAGAGACAGTCATCGTGTTCCAACTGCCGCTTCCAATTTCTACCTGGCCCACGAATGTGTCATCTGAAGTACGAAATTTTTGAACCACTGTACCCGCCACAAAACATGCATACCAATACTTACCATCAGGAGAAACTTTAAGCTGATGAGGAACCTCTATTTGGATGAGCGTTCCCACATCCACATATCGCATGGCCAGCAAAGACTTCGAATCAAAAACAGAGACAAGGTCACAGCCTTGGTTAGCAACATAAAACTTTTTGCGATCAGGATCTCCTGAAAAAGCTATTTCTCCCTGAGCATTTGGTGCTCCTTCAGAAATCCAATCCTGCAACGCATAATATTCCTCATCTGAAAGCGGCGCCTGATTGAATGGCATTGTCGGAGTTAGAACCACTCCTCGTGAAGTATCTGTATTTATGTAATACATGAACCAGCTTTGGTCTGGGCGGTAAGGAATAACAACAGAGCCGCCATTGCCACCCATGAATAACTCATCCCACGTAGTAAGAGAAAGCCCTCCGGCAGCATCCTTGGATATGGTGTTATGACATCCGCTGGTGGAACATTTTGTAGTAATAATCTTTTCAATGTCAGATGGAAATGTGGCATTAACAGCAGTCGTTTCAGTTTTGTCCTTCATGCAGCCGCTCATAAAGGGAGAAAGAGCAATAACCACTAAAATAGATTTAAACATGACATAACCATCTATTTGGAGAAGTATTAAATACAAGCTAAACTACAAAAGGGTTCTCATAATCATTTATGTTGAGACCCTGAAACAAGTTCAGGGTGACGGAGGTTTGTTCAGGTGACGGAGTTTTTTATGGGTGACAGTGAAGTTCGTCATGTTGTCCCGAACTGGATTCAGGATGAGTTCAGCATCTTTTCGGCTGCTCCTTGTTAGTTGAGACCCTGAAACAAGTTCAGTGTGACTGAGGTTTGTTCAGGGTGATGATGTTTTTTAAGGGGGACAGTGAAGTTCGTCATATTGTCCCGAACTGGATTCAGGATGAGTTGAGCATCTTCTCGGCTGTTCCTTGTTATGTTGAGACCCTGAAACAAGTCCAGTGTGACGGTGCTTCAATTGGGGAAACTAATTGTATGATCTGATGCTGAGCTGTTTCTTTTTCATATTGATCACTGCCTCAAATTGAACCAGAAAATCGCAGCCGATAACCCCATCAATTGGAGGCAATTGAATGATCTGATAGGTTTCATTCACGTGCATTAAATCAAGCACTGCTACTTTATAGCTTCTTATTGTGATATTTCCAATTTTAAGATCATTGATCTCTGTGAATTCACTTTGAATTGTATTGGATCCAACGCCGGTGGTAAGCTGTTCATTCAACTCGAGTTTCAGTTCAGGTATTTTATCTGATATGAATTTTTTATCAACTACCGTATTCGACGCTCCTGTATCAATTAATAATCTTACTTCATGATTGCCAATAGAGCCTTTAATGAAAAGATGATATCCATCGTCTTGAATCAGTGTAACATCTATCGGGATTTTTAATTTTTTTGACATCGGCGGTTACAATGGTTCCGTAAGTTTTCAAAGCATTATGGTAGAGAGAAAGACATCTGAAAAGTATTCGACAATTTTTTGGCAATTCAGATCAAAAACTAAGGTGGAGTTAATTTATCTCTTTTCTTGAAGAAAGGAATCAAAAGAATCGCGATTACTCATAGCATGTAAATTTTTAAATGGTATTCGTGAGGCCGCAAGCGGGTTGCCAAACGGCTCCGCCAGGCAATCGCAGGCTCGCGCACAGCTTCCATTTTATTAAGTACGTTATTAGACCATTTTTTTATTAATAAGAATTACACTTAGTATGCTACGAAGTATCGTTAAATAAAAATTGAAAAGGCGTTGAAAAAGAAGTGTTCAACGTCTAGTAGTAATTACTACAAAAATATCAGGCAACCTGTTGCATTCCATCCAGCACAGCCATTACCTCCTTTACGGCTGTAGCGGAGGCATTTAGTAAAGCCATTTCGTCGGAATTTAATTGTAGCGTGATGATTTGTTCAATCCCCTTTCTCCCGAGTTTTACAGGTACTCCAAGATAAATATCACGCAATCCGTACTCACCCTGCAACCATGCACAGCAGGGATAGATTCTTTTCTCATCTTTCACCACTGCCTCTACCATCTGAGCAGAAGCAGCACCAGGTGCATACCACGCCGAGGTGCCCATAAGATTTACAAGTTCCCCACCACCTTTTTTTGTTCGATCAATGATTTTGTCCAATTTCTCTCTCTCCAAAAGGTCAGTAACCGGAATGCCTGAAACCGTTGTATGCCTCGGGAGCGGAACCATCGTATCACCATGCCCTCCAAGAATAACGGCTTGTATATCTTTTGGAGAACAGTCCAAAGCTTCTGCTAAGAAAGCCTTGTAACGAGCGGTATCAAGAATTCCGGCCATTCCGAAAACTTTATGAGGAGGAAGTTTTGATGTGAGGTAGGCGCAGTAGGTCATCACATCTAAAGGGTTGGAGACCACAATGATGATAGTTTCTGGTGAGTGCTGCAT
>JACCZV010000062.1 GCA_013695775.1 Chitinophagales bacterium
TCTTCGGGATCTTCTAAGTTTTCCATGAAGCCTATGCTCTCTGAATAAGGCATGGTGCCCGGAAAAGCCTGAGCGAATGATGAATATCGTGGGAACTCAATTATTCGCATCTGCCGATGATAATATGGTCCAAAATGCTCGGTATAATAAGCCAGGGAATTTTTTAGCGAATTCACCATCTTGTCAACATTGTATTCATGACCTTTGATGTAATAAACTTCCACATCAATATCTCTCACCTTATCCCTTTTTACCTGGTACCTTGCTGAAATGAAAGAATAGAAGTTCATTGATTCATGATCCAGCTTATAATGAAAAAAGTGGCGATTGCCATCTATCCAATCTCTGATCAATGATCCGGGAGCTATTGCAACCTGATCCTTCGAAGTACTCATTACAGTTTCCACATTCACCCAATCTGAATTATTAGACAAATATGAATCTGAGCAATTTTCGGTGCAATCACGCACCAGCTTTGGCATTCTCTCCCTTTCAGGCAAGCCGCATTTTTTTCTTCGGTTCTTATCAGACAGCTCATTGCCGGATTGATAACCAATTTGCGGAAGTATGTCCCAATTATTAAAAAATGATCCGTTCTCTACTATCTGTGTGTATTTTACCTCATTCTCAAAGCCCTTGTTTTCATATCTGGAAGTTATTGTCATTTGAAGTGTTTGCCCGGGTTGCATGGCATCATTCAGTTCATAGATGCGATACAAGTGTTTGGAGTCATCTAATATTAATCTTGAATTAGGAAGGGCAATGCTCACTTCCAGGTTGTCAACCATGGTGAAATGAACTGAATCAATAGGTGTTTGCCCGCTATTTTTTATTACGAAAGCTCCTTTCGTAAAAAGGTCCCTTTGGCCTGGATATAAATCAATATTATACATTACATCTATAATTCGGGGTTGATTCGTATTTTCAAATTTTTTATATTTTTTTTCATATTCTGAGGTCAATCTCTCGGTTGTATGGGGTGTGTTAAAATGATTTTCAATTTTAGTATTATAAAAAACGAAACCTGCTGTGGCCGCCCATAAAACAAACAGCATCACTGAAATAGTGCGATAACTACCCTTAAATGATTCTATAGCTGAATGCAATCTATTTTTGAAACCCGTCTCATTACCCCGAATCCAAAAGAAGACTGTCGCCATCACCAGCATGCCGCAAAAGAGCATCCAATAGATATTAAACCATGTAAGGCCCCTCTCATAAGGATTGAATCCATTCATGTCAGTATAAGTATGACTTGGGGTGCCACCAAAAACTACCATGTTAGATGAGATATCCAGCGCCTGCCAGATAAAAATGTTCAGGATCACTACCGCAATAAAAATAAAATAAGAGAGATAGCGGTTGTTGATGATCGTATGCAGAAAGAGTGATAGCGCAATGAGAAATAAAAACTGCAACAGGTCAAGCAACATTAACTCTTTAAGGTAAACATCTATCTTATATTGATAAAAACTAAAAAAGGTCTGTGTCACAATTCCAGTGATAATCGCAACCATCAGTACAACTGCAACAATAAGTATCATGGAAAGAAGCTTTGATATAGGCGGAATCCAGCGCGAATAAGGAAGAGCATCATAAATCTCATTTACCCTGGCATCTCGTTCCTTATAAACCAGCACACCAGAATAAAAGGTAATGATGGCAATGAGAAAAAGATAAAGCGTTCCGCGTATAGAGTCAACTATGATGTAAGTAACCGGAAAGGACTTGTTTCCATATCCCGTATCCGTAACGAAAGCCATAGAAGCACCCATATTTATTATGCCTGCCAGCATGAT
Source organism: Chitinophagales bacterium (assembly GCA_013695775.1). Taxonomy (GTDB): domain Bacteria; phylum Bacteroidota; class Bacteroidia; order Chitinophagales; family UBA10324; genus JACCZZ01. The sequence goes on from JACCZV010000062.1 coordinate 1,800, forward strand.
TACAATAAATGGTGTGCTTTTTAATATCCCTAAGAAGTCGAGACGCACCTGATTGAGAAATTGCTTGAGTTGTTGTGAGACACCCGAGGAAAAAAGCGCTGTCGGCAATGTTTCAAAAGAACCATTTGCCGGTGTTGTCTCATTTTCATCTGCAGCTTTCTTTCTTCTATTAGTTCTATTCTTTTCAGTAAACGAAAATTTAAAATATGAAAACAATAGAATGAGGCCTGCTGCAAAAAGCCATATCAGCCTGTTCACTAACATGATTCCTGTTAACCCAAGCGACATGGTATTTTTATCCTCAACAGTCCAATATTTCGTAGCTATGGAGAATGTGCGTATTCCAAAAGGATCGATCAGGGTTCCGAGATATTCATTTCTTAGGTCACGGATCAGTCCATTTGCAATGCCGTACCCAACCAATAACAGGATGGTTCCGATAAATGAATAAATGGTGCTACGTGTAAGAGTCGCGATAGCAAAAATGAATGCGCCGCAGAAAATTACATTCGGTATGATGAAGACATATAACCCTGTGAGATGCGCAGTCAGGTAGGTAACTCCAACACGCTCCGGATCGAGCCACGGCATTGCGGCACCAAGGATATTACCAATCGATACTCCTAAAAAAGGAACAATGGCAATAGCTGTGGCGCCCCAAAAGCGTCCCATCAAAAAACCAAATTTGGAAAGAGGAGTGGTAAAAATTATCTGATTTGTATTGTAAGTGAAATCGCGGGCAGCTGCCACATTTAAAAAAGCAGTGACCATAAGCAGACTGATGAGGGATATCACAGCATAAAAGTTCTCTACAACGTATGGTGCATTTTTATGCACGTTTCCGATAGAGCCTCCGACCGTCACTGATTCACTTGAAGTAGCTCCAAAAATTAATAGGGCATTGATAAATAAAAATATATACACCATAGGCTGGCGAAGCCAATAGCGCAATTCAAAGAAGAAAATTTTAAAGAACATATTCTGTATGGTAACTTGGTGAGCTTATGTTCTGTTTACGGATGAGATGATTGTGCAAAGATTTATTAATTGAGACGTGCAATCCGGGAGAAGAAAACGTCCTCCAGGTCTGCATCGCTCTGAGCGAATCCCTCTCCCGGATCAGTGTCACTATATGCATGTATAAGCGGGCGGCCGGCTACCATTCGGGTCGATATCACATTGTAGCGCTGCATAAATTCGGGCACCTCTGTTTTGGAAATATATTTTGCCCATATCTTTCCACTTAGAAGGTTTAGCGCTTCACCGGGTGATCCTGAATATAGCAAAGTTCCTTTGTCGATGATTGCCATGTTAGAACACAATTCTTTAACATCATCTACTATATGGGTGGAAAGGATCACAATCCTATTTTCACCAATCTCAGAAAGAAGATTGTAAAAGCGGTTTCTTTCCCCCGGATCAAGCCCCGCCGTAGGTTCATCTACTATGATCAGCTTTGGATCACCAAGCAATGCCTGCGCAATACC